>JBGPNV010000061.1:0-10968 GCA_041487695.1 Thermoplasmata archaeon
CGTGTTGGCCGGCGTGATCTCGTCGGGCAAATTCTCGGCGGGGCTCATCCACGCGTTCGTCATGACGCTCGGCGCGTTCTTGATGCTCCGAGTCCTTGCCGGATAGCCGCCCGCGCGCGACCCCTCGGGCAGGCCTACTGCTTCTCCTTGCCGCCTTCTTCGGAGAGCTTCTCCCACCAGGGCCGGTTGTCGACCGCATCGCGGGCGCGGCTTTCGGCTACGGCGTTCGTCCGCTTGCTGAAGTCCGAGAGGTAGCGGACGGTCTTGGCCGCGTCCCAGAAGACCGTGCCCACGCGCCAGGCGACGACGGCGCCAAGCAGCGGCACGGCGAAGGCGCAGGTCAGGTAGCCGAGGTAGTAGAGGATGAAGGAGAGGCCGAACCACTCGCTGCCGGCCGCATCGCCCGTGAACGCGGACCACCCGAGGAAGAGCAGGACCTGGCCGCCAAACGCGAGGAGCCCGGCCGCGCGCGTGAGCGTGATCGAGAGGGCGCCGACCTCCTTGACGATCTTCATGTTAGCCAAAAACTGCGAGAGGCCGAAGAAGCAGACGAGCGCGGCAAAGCTGCCGACGACGAGGTAGGGCCCGAGCGCGGCGTAGGACTCGGGGACCCAGACGTAGAGGGTCGCGGTCCCTTCGGGGCTCCTCGAGACGGCATAGCCGAAGAAGTCGTTCGCGCCACCGGCGTGGAGGCGCGCGAAGTAGGAGGCGATGAGGAAGACGCCGTAGGGCATCCCCGAGAAGAGGACGAGCTTGGCCTCCGGCTTGATGGGCTCGTAGTTCAGCGAGAAGACGAACGCGCCGAGCGCCAGGGCGGCAAAGCCGATGCCGCCAAGGCCGTAGGCGAGCGCCGTAAGGATGGCGTACTCGTTGGCGGCGCCGGCCACCGGCCCGCCCTGGATGTACGGGAGGAACGAGGTGACGGCAAGCGCGACGAAGGAGGCGCCCACGGCGAAGGCGCCGAACATGAAGAAGACCGCGTTGAAGCGGACGTCCCCGAAGAGGTCCTTCGTCCAGTCGGCCGTGTGAGGAACCCCCGGTCTTAAAGCGGCGCCTGGAAGGCGAAGGACGTGAAGGAGTCGCGCTCGAGGGTGAAGGTGAAGTGGAAGACGTCGGCCTCGGGTGGCGCGCTCTCAAGGTCCTCCTGGGTCGCGCGGGGGCGCAGGTGGACGACGCCCGTGTAGGCGTCGGTCGAAAGGGCGTCCCCGGCCACGGTCTGGACGTAGGCCGACGCGTTGAGGCTGCGCGGCGCGGTGTTTTTCACCGTGAGGTGCACGACCACCCGGTCGGTGAGCGAACGGGAGGCGAGGAACAGGGCCATCTGGCCGTTCTCGCTGTCCAGGGTGGCGGCGCCCGAGACGAGGGCAACGCTCGCGGCGGCTGGCCAGCGGCCAAGGGCGGGGGCGTGGAAGTGCGCGCGGGCCGCTTCCGAAGGGTTCCCCGACCCCGCGTACGAGAGGGTGAGCGAGTGGCCCGAGGCAAGCTGGCCATAGGCCGAGAGGACTTCGCCGAAGGCGTTCAGGGCAAACCGCTGCTCGACGGGCAGGTCGAAGGCCGAGGGCACCTTGATGAGCGCTTCGAACCCGTCGCGGTTGAGGCCGGCGTAAATTGTCGTGAGCAGCTGGTCGTGGCCGATGAACGCGTTCACCATGCCGGCAAGGGCGAGGGCCGTGCCAAGGGAATCGGCCTTGTCCTGGTTCCACCCTTCGGCGCCGAAGTCGACGGAGTAGCGGTAGACGGCGATCGGCACGGGCACGCGGAGCTTGATTTGAACGCGCGCTTCCGTGTCGGTGAGCACGCCGTTGGCGCGCGCCTCGGCGGCGGCGTAGAGGCTGGGGTAGAGCGCGCCGTCCGTGAGGGGCCGGTTGGGGACCTCCACGCGCACGGAGGTGGCCACGAAGTCGATGAGGCGCTGCCCGGTCGTCGTGTTCTGGCCGGGGTCGGCAAGGCGCAGGCGCGTGAGGGCGGCGTCGTTCCAGTTGCGCCCGTCCTGCGTGGTCCCGTCGTCGAGCCAGATGCCGACCTGGACCCCCGGCGAGGCCGACTTCATGAGGGAGGCGTTGCGCAGCGCCGCGTCGATGTAGGCGTCGGCCGTCTCGAACGTCGCCGGGTAGGCGCGGATGTCTTCGCCAAGGAGCCAGTAGCGCACGTCGAAAGGGACCTGGCTGCCGCCCGCCTGGGCGGCCCGGAGGCCCCCCTCCGGGGTCGTGGCGGGCAGGTTGCAGTAGGCGACCCAGTCGCGCGCCTCGTTTGGCGCGCCGGTCACCATGTTCACGGTGAGCATGATGTTCGGCACGTCGGCGGCGTCGGCAAGGGACCAGAGCTCGAACGTGTTCATGAGGCCGTCGGGGGTCGCATTGGCCCAGTGGAAGGACTGTGAGATGTCGTCAGGGAAGCGCAGCATTTTGGGGCGCAGCTCCGCGGTCGAACCGGCCGCGGAGGTGGCCACCCCGGACTGCGAAACGCCGTTTCCCTCGGCGGAAGCGGAGACGGAGACCCCGACGAACGCGGCGGGGACCACGCGCTGGTTCACCTGGAAGTCCACCGTCATGTCCACATTCACGGGCGAGGAGGGGGCAAAGGCGGCAAGCAGCGAAGCGCTGCCAAGCGCCGCGCAAACCATGGCGGCGACCCAGGCGGTGACGTACCGCATATTCATGGCCGATCCCCGTTCTCGTGGATAGCGAGAACGGCTATAAAGACGACGAGGCAAAACGCAGGACGACGGGAGTGCGAACGGCGGGGCCTAGGGCAAGCGGCGCGAGCGCGACAAAGCCTTAAAAGGGCGCGCCGGGCTAACGCGAAAGGCCAGAAACCCGCAGGGCACCCCCCTTGAGAAGGCAGAGGAAGGCGCCTTCTTGCAAGGGGGAGGGCGCCCTCACGCCGAGGTGGCCCAGCGGTACGGCGCGAGCCTGGAAAGCTCGTGGGCGCAAGCCTTCGGGAGTTCGAATCTCCCCCTCGGCACTCCCTATTCCTGGCCGTGCGGGGCCTCGGGCGGCGCGCGAATCCCCTCCGCCGGGGGCGGGGCGCCGGCCGGCGTGCGGGAGGGCCCGTGCTTCCAGCCGCGCGGGTACGTCCCGGGCTTCATGAGGACGCGGGTCGTGAGCGCGACCGGCCCCTGGGAGGCCGCGGCGATTTTCTCGCCCGACATGGACGCGCGGGCGACCGCGACGGCCTCGCCCTTGAGCGTGAGGACCGCGACCTCGTCGCCCGCCACGATCGACGGCTCGACGGCGGCAAGGCCGGGGGCGAGCAGCGGCGCGCCGTGGCACAGCGCATCGACGGCCGAGTCCTTCACGACGACCTTGCGGTGGTGGGCGAGCAGGTCTTCGACGGGGTGCAGGAGCCTCCGAAGCTCGTCCGTGCGAGAAAGCGCGTGGGCGTTCTCGAAGGCGTCGCGGAGCGTGCTCAAGGTCACGGCGTCCGTGAGCGCGAAGGGGCCCACCCCCGTGCGCCGCAGGTCGCGCAGGTTTGCGCCGGCCCCGAGGATGAGGCCGAGGTCGTGGGCGAGCGTCCGGATGTAGGTCCCCGCTTCGCAGCTCACTTCAACGAGCGCCTCGCGCTCGCCGGCCTCGAGGACCGTGAGGGCGAAGATCCGCCGGATGCGCCGCTCGCGCCGGACGGCGGACTTCTTCGGGGGCACTTGGAGTACGGGGCCCACAAATTCGGCGGCGGCCCGGCGAAAAGCGGCGGGGTCGACGGCGCGGTGGAACGTGATGTGCCCCACGTAGCGCTTGTCGGCGCCCTCCACGACCGCAAGGGCCTTCGTCGCGTCCCCGAGCGCGACGAGGAGGAGGCCCGTGGCGTTGGGGTCGAGCGTGCCGGCGTGTCCCGCGCGGGTGGCCTTGAACATGTCGCGGACCCAGGCGGCGACTTGGTGGGAGCTCGGGCCGTCGGGCTTGTCGACAAGGACGAAGGACGAGAGGGAGAGCTCCCCAAGGGTGCGCGCCTCGGGCCGCTTGCCGTACCGGGGGTCGGTCGAAGCGGCCTCGACGACCGTGAGTTTGGCCCCCACCCGAAGCACCCCCCTACACGGCGGCCTGCAACGCGCGACTTGGGAAGACGAGGGGGCGAAAGGGCCCTTCGCGCTACTTGCGCTTGCGCACGGCCGCGGTGATCTCCTTCACGATGGCCTCCGGCGGTCGGTCCGACGTGTCGATCACGAGGTCGTATTGGGACGTGTCGCCAAGGTCGATCCCGTAGAGCTCGAAGTAGCGGTCCCACTCGATCTTCTCGCGCGCCTGGGTGGCCGCGACCGCGGAGGGCACCGAGAGGCCGTCGCGCTGGGCGATCCGCAGGGCTCGCACCTTGAGGGGGGCGTCGAGCCAGACCTGGAAGGAGGCCACGCCGTTCCGCGAGAGCATCGGCCCTGTGAGGCGGCCCTCGAGGAGGACGTTGCCGCCCTTGGCGATTTCGAGCGTCTTTGCGTCGATCGACTTGTCCACGTCGGGGTTGCGGTGGGCAAAGGCGCCGAACTCCTCGAGGGTCATCGCGCGGGTGTCGGCAAGGCCCCGGAAGATGTCGCCGATATTCACGTGCTTGAGCCCGAGTTCCTCGGCGACTTTCCGCGCCACCGTGGTCTTGCCGGCGCCCGGCAGCCCGCCCATCGTGACGATAGCCAAGCGACACCTTCGGTTGGCCCACGCGGGGGCGCGCGGGTCGCGCTCGAACCCCACCGAGCGGATATAGGGTTTCCCGTGGGCGGGCCTTCGCGCCTCCCGTTAGGGGGGGCCGCCTTTGCCTTCGTCGCCGTCGTCGACGACGCGGGGCTTTGGCAGCCGGCGGGGGGTCGAGGCGCCCCGTCCAGGCGCCTGCTTGTCCTTGTCCATGTCCTCGTGCCCGGACTCGTCGTCCTCGCCCTCGCTCCCCGGAGCCTCCCCCGTTCGCCCCTCAACCCCGGGCTCGTCGGACTCGTCCTCGGCCGCGCCTTCGCCCTCGTCGTCGTCTTCTTCCGCGTCGACGATCTCGACCGTCGACTCGTCGGCATCGACGATGCGTGCCTCGCCGCCGTCGTCCTCGCTCAGGGCGCCTCCGCCTGCGCGAGCTTGCTTGAGGCGCCGCTTGGCCCGCGCGCTCTCTTTGGCAAGGAGGTCGCCGTCGTCGGCCTGCCCCTCCGCGCGCCGGATGAGGTCCTCGACGGTCGGCATGGTTTTCAGCGGCGCCTTGGGGTCAAAGGAGCGGTACCGCCAGAGCTTCAGCACGGCGCCGATCGTTACCGTGAGGGGGAGTGACATGACCATGTAGAGGATGACCCAGTAGGGGAAACCGAACGACCCGTGGAGCGGCCAGCTTGACGCCCACGGCAGCGAAACGAAACTCACCTGGACGATCTGGGAGAGGAACACGTTGAGCCAGCCAAACACGGCCAGCGCGACGACCATCGTGCCCACAGCCGGGCGCATCGTCGCGTAGTTGGCCTCCATCGTGTGGCTCATGACAAAGGGCTGCGCGCGCTTCAGCCTCTCGATGCGGTCGACGTCGCGCTTCAGCCGCGCCTCGGAGAGTTCCTTCTGGAAGGACTTCTGCATGAGGCGCCCGCGTTCGAGCGCGATGTAGTCGCTCGACCAGTGCCGGAGCCCCGTGGAGAGGACGCCCGTGATCGCGCCGGCGAAGAACACGGAGATGACGGGCAGGTGGCCGCCGAAGCCGATCGTCGGGTTGAGCACAAAGGACATCCCGGCGCCGAGGGCGGCCGAGAGCGCCGGGTCGATCATGACGAAGAGCATCAGCATCATCGTGAGGAGCATGTACGTCTGCCCCTTGGGCGCTGGGGGCGCGCGCGCCCTGCGGTCCTGCGGCGCCTTCCCACCCCTTCACTTCGACGACAGGAAGACTTCCGAGAGGAGCCGGACGGCTTCGTCGACGCCGCCGTCCAGGTTCGCCACGATCTTGAGTGTGGCGCCCGAGAGGACGGCCATCGCGCTTGCCGTCGCGCGGTTCAAGGCCTGGTGCTCGTCGATGAGGTCGACGGTGTCGCTGTCGCGCCTGCGCGACGCGTCCTTGGCCCGCCGCCCGAAAATCTGCGCGGGTGGGGCCTCGACGAGCACGACCGTGTGCGGCGCGATCAGCGAGAGGACGGTCATCGGGATGCCCGGCAGGTAGCCTTCGCGGGTCTTGATGAGGCAGTGCGTGTCGATGATCGCGGAGGCCATCGCGCCGATGCGCTCGGCGGCCTTCGCCTGGATCTGGCGCTGCGTCTCGGCCGGCAGCGCCCGCATCTCGTCCCGGGCCTTTGCAAGCCCGCGGGCCTTCGCCTCCTCGAACATGAACGTCCCGTAGTTCACGATTGGCACGGCGAAAGCCTTCGAGACGCCTTCCATGACGCTGGACTTGCCGACGCCCGGCACGCCGGTCACAATGACTCGCACCGTTCCTCCTCCTTGGCGACGGCCCCGTCAAGGGGCAAGGGGGGCCATAAGGCCTCTGCCTGCCCTCAAGTCTCGAACCCGAAGAGGCGTGCAAGGACAGGTTGGCGGTCGATCTCGCGCTCCTTGACGATCTCCTCGCTCATGCGGATGACAATGCCGACCATGAGGAGCACCCCCGTGCCGCTCGACTGGCCCGTGGTGCCGATCATGTCGGCAAAGGCGGCCAGGGCGCCCACGAAAGCGCCGGACATGATCGTGATCGTTGGGATGTACTGCTCGAGGACGCGGCGGAGGACCTTGGGGTCGCGCCGGAAACCGGGGATCTGCATCCCCGACTTCTGGATCTGCTTGGCGACGGCCTCGGGACCCATGTTTGTCGTCTCGATCCAAAACTTGGCAAACAGGATCGAGCCGCCGATCATGAACCCGAGGTACACGAGGATGTGTATGAAGACCTGGACGCCGCCGTGGTTGTAGGTGTAGCCGGAATAGCGCTGGAAATTGATGAGCGGCAGGAGCCACTCTTGCACGCCGGACGGCTGGCTGACGTACCACGCGAACCCCCCGATCGACTGGGTGGCGCTGTTGGCCACCTCGCCCGTGCTGTCGAAAAGGCCAATGGCGGGATTATGGCCGAAGAGGGGCACCCCTTGGAGCGGCCCCGCGTAGAGCAGGACGGCGATCATGTTGATGTTGGCAAGCAGCGCGGCCATCAGGATGACCGGGATGTTCGACGCGTAGACGAGGCGGATCGGGTAGCGCCCGCGCGCGCCGCGGACCTTCGTGTGGGCAAGCGGCAGCTCGAGGCGCGTGGTCTCCGCGTAGGACGTGATGATGAAGACGGCGGCGGTGCCCATGAGCGCGATGATCGAATTCGGCGGCGAGAGGAACACCTGTTCGTAGTACCCTTGGGAAAGCTGCTGGGCCGACGCGTGGGTGACCGCGTACCAGACCTTGGGGATCGTGCCGGCCGGAAGGTTCGCCTGCGTCGTGGCGGAGCCAAACGAGATCGGCAGCGCGGGGTTCGACGGGGACCAATTGATCGCGCCGGTGACAATCTGCTGGGCGACCCCCGCGGCAATGAAGAGGGAGATCCCTGAGCCGATCCCCCACTTCGAGACGAGCTCGTCGAGGAGGAAGACGAGGTACGAACCCACGAAGAGCTGGAAGATGATGACGCCCTTGGCAAGCTGGTGGCCGGAGATCGCGTGGCCCGAGAGGCCGGCGACGAGCTGGGGCGAGGGGCTGAGGAACCCCTGGACCTGCGCCCACGCTTCGACGACGATCATCATGACGACGACGATCTTCTGGACGCCCTGGTAGACCGACTTGTCGTCGGAGTTGGTGAGGTCGAGCTTGAAGATCTTCGCGCCCGTGAAGAGCTGCATGATGATCGACCCGGTGACGATGGGGCCGATCCCCAGGTGCATGATCGAGCCTTGCGCGCCGCCGAGGATCGCGCGGAAGGTGTGGAAGAGGTCGACCTGGTTCGAGGCCGGGTCGAGCCCGAAGAGGAAGACATTGGTCATTGCGAAGTAGAAGAGGAGCGTGATCGCGGTCCAGAAGAACTTGGTCTTGAAGCGCACGTGCTCTTTGGGCTTGGCGACGACCGGCATGCGCCGCGAGAGCGGGCGGAGCCAGTACAGCTTGCTCTTGCCGCGCAGGTCGAGGTCCGCGTCGGGCGTGAGCTTCGTCTTTTTTTGTTTGGCCAAGATGCACCCTCCACCTTGCGCCTCGCGTGCTCTGTCGTCCGCGCCCTGCCCGTGCCTACTTCTTGCCCTTCGCCGCCGCGGCGACCTTGGCCTGCGCGGCCTTGCGCGCCTGCGCGCGCAGGTCGCCCTTGCGGGGCGCGGTCGCCTCGACCTTGCCGCCCGCGGCCTTGACCTTTTCGATCGCCGAGGCGGAGGCCCACTTCACTTTGATATGGAGGGGTTTCGTCACGTGCCCGGCCCCGAGCAGCTTGTCGATGCCGTGGCTGCCAAGGTCGAGGGCCCCGGAGGCGGGGGGCGAAAAGGCGCCCCAGCGCTCCTCGAGCTGCTGGACGTTGATGACTTCAAGGGGGCTCTGCGCCTCGTCGGGCATGGTGAAGCCATGGACGCCGAAGTGCTGGGGGTCGTACTTGACCGTCCAGAGGTACTTGTGCTTGTGGAGCCCGGCGTTCCCGGTGCCGCCGCGCTTGCCCTTGCCGCGGCCCGCCTTCTTGCCGCGGCCCATCGTGCGGTGGCCCCGGTACTTCGAGGTGGTCTTGCGGGCTTTGTGTGCGATCGGCATCCGCCTGTCCCCCTAGAGCATCCGGCGGATGAGCTCGTTGATCTTCTCGCCGCGGTCGCCGAGCGTGCCGCCCGTCTTGTAGTCATGGGTGATCTTTTCGTACCCCTTGCGCGGGGGCGCGAGCCGGAAGAGGGGCTTCACGCCGGGCAGGTGGCGAAGGTCGGCTTTCTGCTGGGTGAGCGCGGTCGCGAGCTCCGGGAGCGACTTGAAGGCGGTCTTTTCGGCAAGGTACGCGCCGGTGAGCGGCTTGCCGCCCTCGATGCGCCCGCGCTTCTCGAGGATCTCGAGCATGGTCTTCTCGTCGACCGGCCCCCAGGTGACATAATCCTTCACCTTGAGCAGCGTGCCGCGCCACTGCTTGTCCTCTGGTATGATCGTGCAGTGGTTCGCGCGCGTGAGGTGCAACATGCGCAGCGCGTCTTTGATGTCCGTGTTGATGTTGATGGTCCCGCGGACCCGGACGACGGCCAGCGTCACGGTTCCACGCTCCCGGTGCGGATCTTGAGCCGCTCGCGCTGCTCCTCGTTGATCTTGAAGGTCGAGACCTTCGCGAGCGCGTTGAAGGTCGCCTTCGCGTAGTTCACGGTCGTGCGGCTCTGGCCGCGCGTGAGGCCCCAGACGTCCTTGACGCCGGCAAGGCGCAGGACGTGTTTCGCGACGTTGCCCGTCGCGAGGCCAACCCCGCGAGGCGCGGGGCGCAGGAGCACCTCGGTCGACCCGGACTTCCCCAAGATCGTGAGGGGGAGCGAGTGGGGCGTATAGCAGCCGCACTGCCACGAACCGCAGCCGCGGCGCACTTCGATGACCTTGAGCTTGGCCGCATCGATCGCCTTGCGGATCGAGGGCCCGACTTCCTTGCCTTCGAACTGCCCGAGACCGACGTAGCCGTTCGAGTTGCCGACGGCGACCGTGATCGAAAAGCGCACGCGGCGCCCGGAGTCGGTCATCCGCTGGACCATGTTCACGTCGAGGACCTCGTCCTCGAGGCCGGGCAGCAGTGCGTCGACGACCTGGGCTTCGCGGAGCGGCAGCCGGCAGGCAAGGGCGGCGGTCATCGAGGTGATTTGCCCGGTCTGGACGAGCTTGCCCAGCCTCGTGGTGGGGTTCCACTTCGTGATGTCGAATGACTCTTCCGGGGGCCTTGCCATCATTGTCGATCGCCTCGTTAATTCTCCAGGATCTGCTTGCGCGCCCTGTCAAAGGGAGCCTTGAGGGTGGCGTTGATGTGGGCGCCTTCGAGGCGCTCCTTGGCCGGCAGGATCTCCTTGTCGTGGGGCACCTTGACGCCGCCGTCGAGCGCCCCCTGGAGGGCGGCATAGAGGCCGCCGCCGGCGACGGGCATCGAGAGCCCGAGGTCGAGGACCGCCTCATTCACGCCGGCCTTCACCGCGCGGCGGGCGGCGAGCAGGCCCGCGAGGTAGGAGGAGGGCGTATTCGAGTGGCCAAGGGGCCAGCCGAACGCCTTGAGCTCCTGCGAGGTCGCCGAGGCGCGGACGACGTCGCCCTTGACGTCGAAGTCGACGAACTGCACGATCGTCCGGGTGTTCGTGCGGCGCACGACGAGGCGCGTCTTGTGGCTCTTGAGGAGCGCGAGGCGGCGCCTGTAGTCGGTCTTCCCGGAGCGCCTCCGGCGGAACTTCACGGCAAAGCGGGGTCCGTTTGCCATTGTTTCATCCCTCCTTCTTGCCCTTGCCGCGTGAGAGCAGGCCGCGCCTGGCTTCCTTCGCCGGCGCCTCAGGCTCGCGGGCCTTCGTCGGGGCGGCCTTGGCTTTCTTGGGTGCCGCGGGCTTCGTGGGCGTAGGCGGCGGCGCAGGGCGGCCGGGCTGCGCCTTCAGGTCGCCGCGGGCCTCCATCTGCTGGAGGAGGTGCGCGCGGCCGTGGAACTGGCCACCCTTGGCCATCCGGTAGTAGGTGCGGTACTGCGTGGAGGTGACCTTGCCCTGGAGTCGCAGGTACTTGAGCGCGCGCCGCATCGAGCGGATGTTCGCGATCCAGCGCGTCTTCTCGTTCGTGCGCG
Organism: Thermoplasmata archaeon; assembly: GCA_041487695.1. Lineage (GTDB taxonomy): Archaea > Thermoplasmatota > DTKX01 > DTKX01 > DATEUP01 > DATEUP01. The sequence continues at coordinate 10,657 of JBGPNV010000061.1, forward strand.
CGCCGGCCTTGCCCCGGCGCGAGCCCATGCCGCGCCGCCTCCCCTTGCGCCGCTGCGCGTGGAGCGCGCGTGCGCGCCCGCGCGAGACGCCCCGGGCGGGCCGCTTGCGGATGTACCGGCGCACGATGAGCGAACGGACGGCCGTGTGTTGACCTTTGTCATTGAAGACGACCGCAACCGAAATGACTCGGATCACTTCAGCCCAAATCACCCTCTCTCGCGGTTGTTTCTCGGTCAGGCGAAGAACGCGAGTGTCATCTCAGCCCCCGCCATCGGCTCGGAGGAGACGTGGCGCATTGTCGATATCAAGCA
>JBGPNV010000062.1:0-10931 GCA_041487695.1 Thermoplasmata archaeon
CAGGATTTCGGGAATCCCGGGGCCCTCGCACCTGGGCCCGCGGATTCGTGAAAACTCGCGCATTCAATTGACGATCTCAAGCTTCCTCCTCTCCCCGCTCACGTCATACGCCCTCCACGTCCCCGGCGTAAACGGGAACCCGATGATGATGTGCGTCGTCCCGTGCTTTCCAAACAGGTTCCGGTCCGCCTCCGACGGGTTGTAATTCCCGCTCGGGTGCGAGTGCACGGACCCCACAATCTCCGGGTCGGGCGGCAGGTTGAAGAAACTCATGATCGCCGAGGTCTCCCCCGACAGCGTCCCGGGCACGAACACGAGCTCGTAGATCACGCCGTCCCTTGCGCGCATCGTTGCGGCAAACTCGTGCGGCATCGCGTTTCTCGCCGCACCGATGATCGTGTCGAGCACCGCCCTCTCGATCGCGTGAGCCGACTGGCCGAAGGCCATCTTGCCCCGGGCGGTCGAGCGCCTTCGCCCACCCACGAAGGTGGGCAGCGGCGCCTCCTTGGCAAGCTCCGCCTCCTTGTCGACCTTGAGGCGCACCACAGCCCCTCCCTCCCTCAAATCGAGATCGCGTGCTTCTCGTGCAGGCGCTTGTAGAAGTCGCGCGAGAATCGAAGGAACACGGCGTCGCTCCGTGCGCGCGTCACCGTGAGCGCGTCGTCAATCCCGAACGGCAACTCCATCTGGCCGTCGAGCACGACGGTCGCCGGCCTATCGGCGACCATCCGTACCTCGACATGGGACTTCGCCGGGAACACGATCGGGCGCGACGAGAGCGTGAACGGCGCAATCGGAGACAGGACGAACGCCTCGACATCGGGGTCGATGATCGGGCCGCCCACCGACAGGTTGTAGGAGGTCGACCCCGTCGGCGTGGCGATGATGAGCCCGTCGGCCCGGTACCGGTGCACGAGGTTTGCATCGCGCATCACCTCGAGGTGAATCATCTTCGCCACGCTCGAGGTGTGCAGCACGACCTCATTCACGCAGCGCGGGAGGTTCTTGCCGTTGAGCCTTGCCTGGAGGCGCATGCGCCGGTCCTCCACGTAGTCGCCCTTGAGGATGCGCGCCAGCGATTCCTCTGCCCGCGCAAGCGGCGCCTCCGCGAGGAACCCCATGATCCCGGCGTTGATCGCAAACACGGGCGCGGGGTTCTGCTGGAGGACCCGCAGGATCGTGCCGTCGCCGCCCAACGTCACAATCATGTCCACTTTCATGTCCTGGACCTTCGCGGTCGTCTCCTTCGGGTAGATGGTCGCCACGTTTTCGTCGACGACGACCTCGATGCCATTTCGTTCGAGCTGCCCGATGAGGAGGGTCCCGTGGTCCACGAGCCCCTTCGTGTAGGCCTTCAGCACGAGGCCGACACGCCTGAAGCGCCGCTTCGCCGTCCGGGCCGTCACGCGCTCACCCGCCGGACGTGGTGGGCATGGCGGTCGGCTTCCGCCGCTTTGCTCGCCCGGACATGCTCGCGGATGATCGACGCCAGCGCGACACTCCCGGTCGCCGTGACCTCTCGCCTCGAACTCGAATTGAGCGGCATATCGAGGACCGCGCCTGCGTAATCGTAGACCTCCCCGCCCGCCTCTCGCAGGATGAGCGCCGCGGCCGCCACATCCGTGCACCGCAGCGGGTTGCCCCACTGGACGTACCCGTCAAGGGCGCCAGCCGCCACGAGCGAAATCTCCAGGGCAGCCGCGCCGAGGTTGCGCACGCGCCTCGGGAACCGGGTCAGTTCGAAGGCGGCGTCGGGCGCCTCCGGCCCCAGGTAGATCGATACGGTGTCGGAGCGCTCTTTCCACTCTCGCACCTTGACCGGCTTGCCGTTCAGCGTCGCGCCCCGGCCCTTCAGCGCGTGGTACACATCGCCGTTCAGCGCGTTGACTACGACGCCCTCTGAAACATCGCGCAGGCGGTCGCGCGCAAGCGCGAGCGAGATGTTGTAGAACGGGATCCCCCGGACCGCATTGTGCGTGCCGTCCACGGGATCTGCCACAAGCAGTTGCTTGCCTTCGCGGTCGACGAAGCCCGCCTCCTCGCTGAGGACGTTTGCCTCCAGCCCTTCTCGGTCGAGTTCCCTGAAGAGGACCTTCTCCGCAAGGTCGTCGATCCATTTCGTCGGCGTCCCGTCCGCACCCATGGCGACCGTCTCGCCCCACTTCGCCCGGTCGGAGGCCTGCACGGCCTCTCGCACCGCGAGGGCGATTCGGACAAGCGGCGTGTCCATGGGCGCTTCCTATCTCCAGAACCCCGCGCGCGGGTTAAACCTCTCCTCGCGGAATCTTCCGGCCACTCCCTCGCGATCGCGCGCCAGATGCCTTTATAAAGGGTTGCCCCTTTGCCCGCTTGATCTACGATGTCGTGGACTGTCGCCGAAATCCGTGAACTCCGTGAAGGCGGCTACATCGTAGTCGACGACGAGCCCTGCAAGATCCTCTCCATCCAGATGTCGAAACCCGGCAAACACGGCGAAGCGAAGGCCCGCATGGACGTGATGGGCATCTTCGACAACCGCAAGCGGTCGATCGTCCACCCCGTCACCCACAAAGTCCAAGTCCCCATGATCGACAAGCGCAAGGGCCAGATCATTTCGATCTCGGGCGACCACGCGCAGATCATGGACTCCGAGAATTACTCGATGATGGAGCTCCTGCTCGACGAGGAGTGGAAGCCCAAGGTCCAAGCCGGCCAGGACTGCATGTACATGAGCGTCCTTGGGAAGGTCAAGCTGATGCAGGTCTCGGGTGTAAGCTGAGGCTCCGTGCCGATGCTGGCGCTCCAAACCTCTGAGTGGCGACTCGGAAGGCGGCGGCAGCGCAAGGGGAGGGCCGAACATGGGGACGCACCGGACCTTCGCAGACGCCAACGCCAAACTCGAGGGCGCCCGCTACTCGATCCTCGGCGTCCCCTATGACGCCACGACCTCTTTCCGCCCCGGCGCGCGCTTCGGCCCCGACGAGATCCGCAAGGCGAGCTACAACTTCGAGACCTGGGCGAACGAATGGGATGTCGACCTCGCGGAGGTCCCCATCCACGACTTTGGCAACATCGGCGAGCACCACCACCCAGAGGCGATGCTCGCGGAACTCGAGTCCGACGTGCGCACGATGGTCGAGGCCGGCGCGTTCCCCATCCTGCTTGGCGGCGAGCACTCGCTTGCGCCGGGCGCCGTGCGCGTCCTTGCCTCGAAGCACCGGAACCTCAAGTGCCTCTACGTCGACGCGCACCTCGACTTCCGCCCGGAGTACCTCGGCACGCCGAATTCCCACGCGTGCGCGGCGCGGCGCATCGCCGACATCCTCGGCGCCGAGAGTGTGTACCAGTTTGGCATCCGCTCGATCGAGCGCAACGAGTACAAGGACGCCAAGCGCTTGGGGCTGCGGTGGGCGTACGCTCGCGACATCCACAAGAAGGGGATGGAATGGGCGATCCACGAGGCCGAGAAGGCACTGGGGCCCAAGGGCCCCCTGTACCTGACGATCGACATGGACGGCCACGACCCGTCGCTTGCGCCCGGCGTCGGTACGCCCGAGCCCTTCGGCATTTCGGACCACGATGTGAAGGCGCTCATCGACCATTTCGCGCCCCGGCTCGTCGGCGCTGACGTGAACGAGACCTGCCCGCCTTTCGACAACGGGAACACGAGCGCCCTTGCCGCCCGCGAAGTCCGCGAGATCATCGTCGCGCGCGAGGCGAAGCTCGGGAAGCGGCGGGCCTGAGCCCGACCTTCGGAGGCGTCCGGCCTTGGCCGCTTTCCGGGAACGGCACAGGCTCCGCGCTTTTGGGGGCGTAGTCCTCACGGCTGGCAATCACTTCTCGGGGGACTCGGCCAAATCTCTGCTCGACGTGGGCGGCGGCACCGGCTGGCTCGCCGAGGAACTCGGCCGCGGGCTCGAGCGCATCGTGGTCCTCGAGCCGCGGCCCAAGGCGAGGGCCAAGGGAACGAAGCGGCGACCGGCCGTGGAGTTCCTCGACGGCAGGGCAGAGGCGATCCCCTTTCCCGACGCGTCCTTTGACCGGATCATCGCCGTGGGCTCGCTGCACCACTTCGCCGACCCTGCCAAGGGCCTTGCCGAGATGCGCCGTGTCCTTTCACCTGGAGGGCGGCTCGCCATCTTCGAGTACCCACCGGACAAGGGGAAGGGGCGGTTCCCCGTTCGCTTCGCGTGCCACCACGCGTTCAGGACGCCTGAGCAACTGAAAGCCATGGTCGAAGGCGCCGGGCTCGAGGGCGTCTCGTCGGCCTTCGCGCCGCCCGGTTACCTTATCCTTGCGGCCAAGCCGCGGCCTTGAGGCCGCCCCGCCGGTCGCGCCCCGCGCCGGTCCCCGTTTCGGGCGGAGAACCTTGATAACAGCGCCGGCCCTCTCGGGCCTGCTTGAAATTGCGACTTGCCATCGACATTGACGGAGTCCTGTGCGACCACATCGTCGGCCTCTCGGCCTGGGCCGCCCACCACAAGAATCTCCCGTTCGACAAGGCCAACGTTCGCAGCTGGGACGAAGCGGTCGGCGGCACGACCGTCACGCGCCTCGTGACGGAGGCGTACCAGGACCCCGCCTTCCTCAAGGGCCTTCCACCGGTGGACGGCGCGCGGGAAGCTGTGGGGGCGCTCCTTGAGGCCGGCCACACGATCACGGCCGTGAGCTCGCGCCCGCAGGGGACCCGCGCGGCCACCGAGGCGTGGCTCATCGAAACCTTCGGGCGCCAAATTCCCGTCCTGCTCGTCAAGGACAAGGCGCTTTCCGAGTTCGACGTGCTCGTCGACGACAACGCCGACGCCGCGCTCCAATTCGGGCGGCGCGGGCACACCGCCCTGCTCCTCGCGCAGCCTTGGAACGCGAACGCCTCGCTGCCCGCGCCGACGGTGAGGAAGGGCTACGTGCGGCTCGCCGCGACTTGGGGCGCGGCCGTCGAATCCCTCGGCGCAATCGCAGCCCTGCGCCGGCGCAAGGAGTGGGAGGCCCAATCGGTCCACTTCTCCGGCCTTGTCGACGTCATCTACGCCGTGATCCTCGCGCAGGGGTTCACGCAGCTCCCGGACCTCCCCACTCTCGTGGTTGAACACCCGTACCAGGTGTTTGCACTCGCCGTCGCCTACGCGGCCGTCGTGCTGAGTTGGATCGGGTACCACTTTTCCCTCTCGGCCCAGCCCTACCGCACCTGGGTGCGCTTCGCCATCGACCTTGCGCTCCAGCCGACCTATTGGGTGCTCGTGACCCGCTACCCGAGCCCTGCCACGGCCCTGCCTGGCTACTTTGCCGTCTTTTGCCTCTACGGGATTTGGGGGCTCGTAAAGGGGTGGGAGTACGACGAGTTCACCTTCCGCAACACGCGGTGGTCCATCGACACCGTGCGGGCCGTCATCCGGCTGCACTACCTCGCGTGGATCCTCGTCGTTTGGGCGCTCTACAATGCGATGGACGGCGCGCCCTACGTCACGTCCGCCCAGCCCGGGCAGCTGCGCGAGTGGATCACGACGTCGCTGTGCCTGGCGATCATCTTGGCCCACCGGTTCCAGCCGATCATGACGCTGCTGCGCAGGAAGGGGCACTCGCTCGCCCACGACCTCGACATCCGCCGGGTCGTGGAGTCGGGGTGAGGCGACCCCGAAGGAAAGCTGGCCTTGAAGGTTACCCGTTGCCCGCCGCCTTCCGAGCCCGGCCGGGGGCTCGGCGTTTCCCCTGACGCAGGCGTTCGCGTTCCGCGCTCGCCTTGGCAATCGCGGCATTCGCCTCCTTTCGCCACGCCTTGGCTCGGGCGAGCACCCGAGCGGGCGGGGGCTTCAGGCGCCCGTCCGCCCACGTGCGGTCGAACGCCCGGTCGATGTTTCGAGCGCTTGCCCCTTTGGCGAACTCGCGACCGCACACAGGGCACACGTCCATCGTAAACCGGCCGAGGAGGACACCTTCGTACCACACGGGCCGCCGCTTGGACGCAAGCACGCCCTCCTCGCAAACGAAGCACTTCAAGGGGCTCACCAGCGTCGATAGTAGCCGGTTATGCAAAGTCGTTGCAGGGCCGGTCGGCTGCGAAGAGGACGACAAGGCGACCGTGGCGTGCCAGGTATCTTGAGCGATGCGACGCGTGGGGCGAGATTTGACCCACGCTCATCACCGCTACGGCGTCGTCCCTGGCAATTCTCTCGCGTCCTTTCCGATAGAGCTTTTCTTCGATCGTCCAGACCAAGTCGCAGCGTCGGCGCGATTCCATGAACGCCGCCGTACGAGGAGGCGGCGGGATTCCGCCTTGAGGGCTCACGCCAGCGGGTGCCGCCGCACCGACTTGAATTCTCCTTGAGAATAATCACGGGCTCGCTGATGGATCACGCCCGCCCGTAGGTCCCCACAAGTTCGGCATGCCCCACAACCTTCCCCTCGATTGCCTCGAGGAGTTGCGCCTTGCTCGCGCCCGGCGGAAGGCCGGGGTCGGCGCCGAGCGCATAGAGCTTGAAGAAATACCTGTGCGGCTTGCCGCGCGGCGGGCAGGGGCCGCCGTAGCCGGTCTTGCGGAAATCATTCACGCCTTGGCGCGTGCCGCCCGGGAGAGTCGGCGTGGGCGGGACGCCCTCGGGCAGGCCCGAGGCGTGGGCGGGGATCGCGTAGATCACCCAGTGAACCCAAGTTCCGACGGGTGCGTCGGGGTCGTCGCAGAGGAGCGCGTAACCCCTCGCGCCTGCCGGCGGCCCCGACCAGTGGAGCGCGGGCGAGACATCGGCCCCGTCGCACGTGTGCTTTCGAGGCACCGCACCTCCCGGCGAGAAGGCCGGGCTCGACACGCGAAAAGAGATTTCGCTCGTCATCGGAGATCACGAATGGCCGTGCCATAGATAGTTTCTGGCAGCGGATCGCCGCACCTCTTTTGAGGGGCCCGTCTGGAGCCCCCCCGGTCATGCCTACCGTGCTTACCGTGCCAGCCTCGGGGCTTTCGCCTCGCTTCGCCACTCCGAAAGCGGGGAGGCTCACCTTGCCATCACGCCAGATTCCACTTGCCGACGCGGCCCGTATTTGCGATGAAATCCGGGGAGATGGCTACGGGCGCGATCTCATGGGCCCCCGCCTGGACTGCTGGGCGTGCCTCCAGGCCGCAGGGGGGCTCGGGCGCGTGTCGCCTGCGCGCGCCGCGGCGTGCCAGCGGGTCGCTGAGAGGTACCACAAAATGGTCACGCAGGGGAAGATTGGGTGGATTTGAGGGCCGGCCGGCGCCGTCTCATCGAGCCGAAAGGCTCTGCCACATGTACCATGTCCCGACAGACCGGTAGGGGCTCCAGGGCTCCCCGATCTTCCTCAGGCGCTCGGGCTTCGGGTGCCCCCGCAGGCCGTATGCGATCTTCACGCCGCGGCCGAACCCGTAGTCGTTGACGGGCAGCACATCGGGCCGCCCGAGCGTGAACATCAGCACCATCTCGGCCGTCCATCGCCCCACGCCACGGACTTGCGTGAGGTGCTCGATGACCGCCTCGTCGTCGAGGGGTTTCAAGGTCCGCAGCTTTACGGTGCCGTCCTCGACCTTCGCGCACAAGTCGCGCAGGTAGGAGAGCTTCTGGGGCGAGATCCCGGCGCCGCGCAGTTGCGCGTCCTTCGTCGCCGCAATGTCCGCCGGGGTCGGGAAGCGCTTGGGCGCATAGATCCCCTTGAACTTCCGGTAGATCGAGGCCGCGGCCATTCCGTTGAGCTGCTGGTAGATGATCGCCCTCACGAGCGCGTGGAAGACATCAGGACGCTGCTCGGGGTCGAGGCGGCAGGGGCCCACTCGGGCGATGACGCGCGCCATCACCGGGTCGCACGCTTTGAGGTGGCGGACGGCGGGGGCGTGGGAGGGCACGGGCCCCACCAAGGACGGCGCGCGGAAAAGCGTATCGTGTCCGCGGAGCGGCAGGCCGAGCAGCCTGAGGGTTCTGAACGCCGACTCTTGACCGGTCATTGCGGCCTTCGAGTTTGCGATCCGGACGCTTGAGGCCCGGTCCTCGTTAGCGGACGGGCCTTCCGCGGTTCGGGTCGGCGAATCACCTCATACAGGCTTTGGACAAACCCGCTGGCAAATGCTCGCGTCTTGACATGCCGAAGCCGCATGTCCCCTGGGAGTGGCCCAAACAACGCAAGGCCCCTGCCGAGGAGGATCGGAATCCTCGTGATGGTGAGCTCGTCGATCAACCCCGAGGCGAGAAACCCCTGAACCGTCCTGCCGCCATCCACGTAGAGGCGCCTCAAGCCGCGCCTTCCCAGCCGTTCGACGATCTTCGCGGGGGGCCCCGCCATCACCTCGACGCGCCCCGCGAGCCTACGCGGGACCCGCATGGGGCTGCGCGTAAGCACGATGACCGGCGTGTCGCCGTAAGGCCACTCCCCGAAAGCGAGGACCTTCTCGAAGGTGTTGCGCCCCATCACGAGCGCGTCGACGCGCCCCATGAAGGCCTTGTACCCGTAGTCCTCGTCCGCCGCGCCGCCCGGTCCTACAAGCCAATCAAGCCCGCCGTTCTCCCTCGCGATAAAGCCGTCGAGGCTTACCGCGACGAATACCGATCGCTTTCCGGCGGGCCCGCCGGCCCGCCCTGCGCGCGGCCTCTCTCGAATCTTCTTGGGAGCTGCGGGCAATGAGAGACTTCAGGGCGACCCACGCGGATGAAGGAAGCGGTGGAGGACGCGCACCGCGGGGCGGCCCCGTGACGTCCCCTCTGGCGGCCAAACCGGCGTATGTACCGCCCGGTTCACCCCAACAGAATGCTTAGATGCGGCAAGGGCCAATTCTGCTTGAGGAATCGCAGTGGAGCCGGGAAAGAGCACCGAAAAGTCAATGGAGAAAGGCATTGCCTGGGGGGCCATCGCCTCAATGGTGGGCATCCTGATTTGGGCCGTCTTCATCACGGCTTTCGCGCTCTGGTGGTCGCCCGGCCTCACCCTTTTTCAGAACATGGTCGTCTTCGTCGCGTCCCTTGTCGTGACCGCCGTGTCCATCGGGATCATGTGGATGGGGTACGGCATGCGGCATGGGTGGGAGTGGGAAGAGAAGCGGGCGGCGTGAGTTGATCCACAAGCCGCGGCGCTCACTTGCGGGCGCCGAGCAAGGCTTCTTGGCCCGGACCGCGGTCTCATCCCGGATGCCTCAAGGCGCCACGCCCGGGCCCCGCTGGCCGCTCAACGACCTCATCCCCACGCAAACCGGCACCATCGGCGAGCGCGCCGTCGCAACCCTCCTGACGCTCCTCTCCGACGGCGACCTCCACATCGCCCGCCCCAAAGTGGACGACCACGCGGTGGACCTCGTCGCCTACCGCGAGGGCGTGCCCCTCGCCCTCTCTCTCCAACCCAAGGTCGATTCGGACCCCACCGCCCTCGGCGCGCTCGAGTTCTCCTTCAAGCTCGAGGCCCTGCCCCAAGACCTCGACAGCTACTTCGGCGTCTGCCTCTACTTCCCCGGGATCCGCATTGACCTCAACGACCCGTTCTGGTGGATCCCTGGTTCACAAATCCTCGAGGGGCGCCCCCGGAAGCGCGTACGCGTGGTTCAAACGTACCTGCCCGGCGGGGCCCCGCACAAATGGGACGCATTCCGCCACCCGCTTGGGGACCTGCCCCGGCTCGTCGGAGCAGAACTCGACCGACTTGCGGCCACCCACGGGCTCCGGGAGGTGTGACCTTGGCCCTTAGTCCCATCGCACGCGGCGAGATCGGCCTCGACGAGGCGATCAAACTCCTGTGGATCGGCAGCGACGGCCGGCTCAACCCCTACCACCCCGTCGCTCGGACCGAGGCGTTCAACCTCCTCGTGAAGACGACCGAAGACGCCGCCGCTGTCGGCCTGCTCGTCCACACCTGCTTCAAACGCGGTGTGAAGGGGCAGGTCCATGTGGTTGTTCCTGTCTCGTCGTTTCGCCCCTCGCCCTTCGTGTACGTCGTTGTCCAGGAATTCGTCACCGAGACGCTCTCGGCCGGGAAGTACGCGTGGATCATGCGCGCCGACGAATTTGCCAAGAACGTCCCAACCTCAGGCCGCACCTTCCAGTTCGAGGCCACTCCGGAGACGGACCCCCGCCAAAGCAGGTACGGCGCGTGGCGCTACGAGTCGATCGAGCTTGCAATGGTCATCGAGACCGCCCTCGCCGAATTGCGAGCCGGGGGTCTCAACAAGACCCTGCCTTCCAAGCGCACCGAGGTGCTGAGGGCGCGGCGCCAGCTTGGACTCCAGTGAGCGGCTCTCCGCCCTACCCAAACTTCGTCCCGCACTCCGGGCAGAACTTCGCTCCCGCCTGTGCCGGCGCCCCACACTTCGGGCACTTCGCCATCCCGAGCGGCGACCCGCAGGCCGCACAGAACTTCCCCGTCCCCGCAGGCGCCCCGCACTTCGGGCACAGCGTCTGCTGCGCCGTGATCTCGCCCGTGAATACCGTCGTTGCCTGCGCCTTCTGCTGGATGTCCTGCACCATCTTCTGCGAGCGTGCGGCCGCCACCTCCACCGCCTGCCTCGGCGCGTCCGTGATGCAGAGGCCCGCGTCCTGGTTCCAGTCGTTCGTGCACACCCACTTCGTGCACCTCGGGCACCTGTGGAAAAGGCCCTTGACCTCCTCTTGGCCGGTGTTGAAGGCGGCCTCATGCTCCTTCTGCCACGCAGGGGTCATCCCCGTGAACCGCTCGCCGAGGACATTTGTGCCGGCGTTGACGGCCGTCCCCGTCCGGTAGGTGCCCGCCATCTGCGTGGCCGCTCCCGCCATCTTCCCGATGCCCGAGAAGAGCTTGCCCTTCTTGTAGGTCGTCGAGGCAATGAACTGCGACTTGAAACCCTCGTGGCAGTGGTCGCAGAAAAAGGTGAACGCAAACCCGGCTTCCGTGCTGTTGTCCGCAAAGTTGTCCGTGAAGGCCTTGAGCGTCATTTGCCAAACCTCGCATGGAAAGGGCGGGGGGCCCTTAAAGGCTGGGGCGGCGCTGGCGCTGGG
>JBGPNV010000063.1:0-10902 GCA_041487695.1 Thermoplasmata archaeon
ACCTTGGCGTGCTGAAGGGCGGCATCCTCGGCGGGCGGCGGACCTTTGCAAATACGGTGAAGTACATCAACATCACGACGAGCGCGAACCTCGGGAACATGCTCAGCATGGCGGGGGCCGTGCTGTTCCTGCCGTTCCTGCCGCTGCTCCCCGTCCAGATCCTCCTCAACAACCTGCTCTCCGACGTGCCGGCGGTATTCCTTTCCAAGGACAACGTGGACGAGGCATGGACGGCCGAGCCGCACCGGTGGAGCATCCGCGAGGTGCGCGACGCGATGATCGTGTTCGGGCTCATCAGCTCGCTCTTCGACTTCCTGACCTTCGGGATCCTCCTCACGCTGGGCGGCGGCAGCGTCGAGGTCTTCCGGACGGGGTGGTTCGTCGAGTCGCTGCTCACGGAGCTGCTCGTCCTCCTCGTCCTGCGCACGTACCTCCCCGCGCTCTCGAGCCGGCCGAGCCGCGCCCTGCTCTACAGCGTGCTCGTGGTGGCGGCGGCGGCGCTTGCCCTGCCGCTCGTGCCGCTCGGCGGGCTCTTCGCCTTCGTGCCCCTGCCGCTCGGCCTCACGCTCGCGCTTGTCGGCGTCGTCGTCCTCTACGGCGCGGCCACGGAGGTCGAGAAGCGGCGGTTCTTCCGGCCGTTCCTCGAGGCGGGGGCGGCCGCCCGAGCCTGAGGGGGGCGCGCCGGACCCCGCGCGTGACGGTGGCGGTGGGGAAGGCGGGCGGCGAGAGCTGCCGAGGGGCTCCCTCTCTCAACGGCGCTGAGGCCGGTAGCGCTTCGGCTGTCCGCCGCGGTCGTGCTTGCGCGTCTGCTGCCCGCGCCCACGCCCCTGCTGCTGCGGGCTTTTCGGCGGCGCCGGCGCGCGGTAGTCGAAGTCCGGGAGCGTCACGCGGGCGATCGCCTTGCCAAGCACACGTTCGATCCCGCGCAGGTCCCCCTCTTCTTCCGGGGAGACAAACGTGAGCGCCTCGCCGGCGGCCTCCATGCGGGCTGTCCGCCCGACGCGGTGGACATAATCGGTGGGAACCACCGGCACGTCGTAGTTCACGACATGCGAGATGCCCGCAACGTCGATCCCGCGAGCGGCGACATCGGTCGCAACAAGGACCTGGTGGTGGCCGCTCCGGAAGTCCGCGAGGGCCGCCTGGCGCTGGTTCTGGCTGCGGTTCCCGTGGATCAGCCCGACGTCGAACCCGGCGTCGCCGACGCCGCGCGCGACTCGGTCGGCGCGCCGCTTCGTGCGGACGAAGACGACGACGGAGGTCACGTCCTGGCGCGCAAGCAGCCGGATGAGCAGGAGGGTCTTCAGGTGCTGGGCCACGGGGTACACCTCGTGGCGGATCGTCGCGGGGGGCCGGTGCGGCGGGGAGACGGAGATCCGCATCGGGTTGCGCATGATCGTCCTCGAGAGCGCCTCCATCTCCGGGAGCATCGTCGCGGAGAAGAGCAGGGTTTGCCGCTCCCGGGGCAGGGAGCCGACGATCCGGCGGACGTCGGGCAGGAAGCCCATCTCGAGCATCCGGTCCGCCTCGTCGAGCACGAGGACCTGCAGGCTGCCGAATTCGACGTTCCGCCGGCCCATGTGGTCGAGGAGACGGCCCGGCGTGGCCACCACGACATCGACGCCGCTGCGGAGCGCTCGCTCCTGGTTGAACATCCCGACGCCGCCGTAGACGGCTTGGCCGCGGATCCGGGTGCCCTTCGCGAAGCCGGCCAGCGCCTCGTCGATCTGGACGGCGAGCTCGCGGGTCGGGGAGAGGACGAGCACGCGCGTCTTGCCAAGCGTCTGCTTGAGGAGCCGCGAGAGGATTGGGAGGAGGAAGGCGGCCGTCTTGCCAGACCCCGTCTGAGCCGTGCCGATGACATCGCGGCTCGTGAGGATCGCGGGGATGGCTTCCCGTTGGATCGGCGTGGGGACCTCGTAGCCGAGGCCGTAGACGGTCCGCAGGAGCGCGGGGTCGAGGCCCAGCGAGTCGAAGGCGCCCTTGGGGTGGATTTCTTCCATTGGGGGGGTTGCGCAGGGTTCGCCGCATTAAGCCTTCGCACGGGTCGCCGATACAATCCCTTCGCACGGCGCACTTCGCGCGCGATGGGCCCTATGCATGTTGATGGGGGGAGGGGGACGGGGGCAGGCGGGGGGCGGCTAACCTCCTAAGCCTCACGCGGGCCGCTGCGCCCCGAGCCGCAGGAGTCCCTCGCGGAACTCCCCTACCGTCTCGTCCGACAGGGTGAGCCCATGGCGGGCGAGCAGCTCGAGGGCGTCGTGCAGCGGAATCGAGAGATCCTCGACCCCGTCACCCTCATAGGGCCCCACGCGCCTTTACCTCGCGCAAGGCCCCCCTCGAATGACCGCCGGCGAACCCCCCGACCCGGAGACCCTGCCGCGCGACGGGCGCGAGCGCCTCGGACAATACTGGCCCACGATGGTGGCCATTGGCGCGGTGTCCGTCATTGGAGGGCTCTCGAGGGGCGGCGCCTGTAGGGCCGGAGACCTCGGGTGCGCGGGTTTTGTCGGCATTACGCTGGGAGTAGGGTTCACGCTCCTCGCGATCGGCTTTTGGGCGATCCCCGGCGGCGAGACCCTTGGGCGTCGCCGCAGCGCGGCGCGTCTGCTCGAACTGGACGGCTTGGGTTCTATGGTGCAAACGCCGCTTTTCGTCGCGAAGCCCATCGGCACGCCGCAGCCGAGCTCCAGGGACGATCGCGCCGAGGGCAGCGAGCCCCTTGCGCCTGAGCCCCTGACCGCATCGGGCGCCGGTGGACCGCCCACGGTGCCGGGGGTGGGGGGGAGCGAGCACAGGGGGTGAGGGGAGTTCGCGTTCGGGAGGCGGCGCCGGGCGCGGCGGTCACCGGGGCGCCGGCCCAAGGTGCGGCGCAGGGGAGAGCCCAGACTGCGGCAGGCGGTGAAGGGGTAGGCCCAGCCGCGTCCCCCGCCCCACGACCCTCCCTGGAAGGACAGCGATAGTGTCAAATATAATGGACATCTGTCCGATCTACAGGACACCATGCACTTTCACGGCCTTGCCGAGCGCCTCCTGGGGAGCCGCTCGCGAATCGCGGTCCTTACGGCACTCCTCGGCAGCCCCGGCACCGAATGGACCGGACGCGAGCTTGCCCGGCGGGCGGGCCTCTCGCCCACCCAGGCGCTTTCCGCCTTGCGGGCTTTCGAGAGCGAAGGGGTCTGCCGGCAGCGGCGCATCGGGCGCGCGAGCGTTTGGAGCGTCGACCCGGACCACTTCGTCACGAAGGCCTTGGGGCCGCTTGTCAATCTGGACCAGACCGCGCAGCGGCGCCTTGCCCAGACGGTCGAGGCGGCCCTTAAGGGCTCGGGGGCCGCCGAGGCCTACCTCTTTGGCTCCGTGGCGACTGGCGGGGAAGAGGCAAGTTCGGACGTTGACCTTATGGTCGTGTTCCCTGACGACAAGCGCGCGCGCGCCTGGCATGCGAGGATGGAAGGGTTGCGGGCCTCCGTGCAAGCGCAATTCTCGAGCTTCCTCTCGCCGGTGGTCTACACGCGGGCGCAGACGCGCGCGGCGGGCGCTTCCCGGCTCCTGCGTGAAGCCCGGCGCACCGGCGCCTCCCTGGAGGTCGAGCGATGAAGGGCGGGCCACGGACGAGACCGGCCACCAAGGCGCAGGCCAAGCGGTACATCGCCAAGGCACATGAGTTCCTGCGGAACGGAAAGCGGGCCTACGAGGACGGGGACGAGAGCACGGCGGGGCTGCTCGCGATCCATGCGGGGATCTCGGCCTGCGACGCGCTCACCGCACACTTCCTTGGGGTGCGTTCCGCGGGGCAGCGGCACCACCAGGCGGTCGACCTACTGGCGAAGGCACCGGTCCCTCGGAAGGAGGCCGTGGCCAAGCAACTGCGCACGCTGCTCGATGACAAGAACCTGGTGGAATACGGCGATGAGGTCCTCTCGCGCGGCGATGCGGCGGCCATGCTCGAGGCAGCCAAACGAATCCTCGATGCCGCGAGGGACCTCCTGGGGTGAATCTCATCACTCAAGCGCGCCGACGCCCGCGCAGGTTCCCGCAGCCATCCGCCCCCAACGCGGCGAGCACCGCCGCGGCGCCTTCGAGGCCGGGGGTGAAACCGGTCGGTGGCGGGGCAAGCGGCGCGAGCGGGGCGGCCCCGGCAAGGGAAAACGTCGTCCAGTTCGTTTCCGAAACCGCGCTGCCTTCCCAATCGGCCCCGTCCACCGTCGAAAGCGTCACAAAGACGGTGCACGAGCCGGCCGGAAGATCCCGCGGGACCGCAAGGTTGGCCCTGAAGGTCGAGCCGCCCGTGCCTACGAGCGTAACGCGCGGGGCGAGCCCAAGCTCGAGGGACTCGATCGACGCCCCCCCCCTCTCCGGGGAAGAAGTAGCCGAAGACCGTCGCATTCTCCGTGGGCATGCCGCCCGTATCGCTCGCCGTGACCGACAGGTTCTCCCCCGCCCGCGGTGCGAGCGCCGAACCTTGGGGTGCGGGCTCCTTTCGGGGACCTCGCGGTCGAACGAAAAGTCCCGCCAGTCGGATAGCCCGTTGATCGGGTTCACCACGAGCACTTCCAGGACGTCGTCCTCTTTGTCCCAGGTCGGCGAAGTCGGGTAGTCCAACCTGAGGTTGCCCTCACCGTCCGTCGTGGCCTTGCCCCGCACTTCGATGGTCGACCCTCCACGGCGGCGAACGGGAGACCGGGCGAGCAGCGGATCCACGAGGACAGGGCGCCCCGCGTACGCCCACAGGAGGGGGCCGATAAGCCGGTCCGGCGGCCGCCGGGCCTCGCGGCGCCCCGACCCGGGAGGCTACAAGAGGCGGAGAGCCGGGGGGCCGCCAAACGGTTATCTGGCGGCCAGGCGAGCCCCCGCTCGCGCAGGGCAGGAGGACTAGGGAACGGTCGAGCGGGGGCAACCAAACGCCAAGCGACGCGGACGGGCTCGCGCCGAGGACCTCGTCGCGGGGGCGCTCGCTCGCCCGCCGCGCGCAGCCCTCATCGGACGGATGAGCGCCGTCGGGTACGAGCAGACCCGGCGCCTTTCGAGGCCCTCGCGGGCGTCGCGGGCGGGAAAATCCCGAAGGCGCCGCCATCGCATTCGTGCGCTCCGGCGGCCGGTTCTCCTTGGCATCGGGTTCGTCGCGGTGGTCCTCGTCGTGTTGCGCCGGGCGCATTTGCTGTAGGGGAGGGCGCGCGGCGAGCTCGGCGGGGCGGGCCCCCGGTCAGGGGCGCGGCGGGTAGGAGGGGAAGGGGAATTGCCTGCGGGCCGGTAGAAGGGTGAGCGGGCCTGAAGGGTTTAGCTAACGAACGGGTTCAGACCCACCTATCGGAAGTACAATTGGGCGGCGGATTCCGCCAATTTGATTCAATTCTATTCGCGCAAAGGAATGGCCGGAAGGCTGCCCGCCGGGATCCGAGCCCCCGTCGGCGGGTCCTTGACGGGGCTGCGGGGACACCTACCCCGCGGGCATTCCCGGCAAGGCCAGGAACCGCTCCGCAAGGGCCCTTCCTACCTCCCCTTATCATGCCGGCGCCAGCGTTGCTCGGCCCATGGCATCCCGGTCGAAACCCCGCCCCCGCCGCCGCCCGCGCCTCGAAAAGCCCGCGAGCGAGCCCTGGATCCCCCTCGTCCTCGATATCGACAGGTAATGCGGCCGGTGGATCGCGAGCCATCGGGGGAGGATCGTCGCGGTGGGGGACTCCTACGAGGAGGTGGATGAGGCCGTCACGAAATCGGGGATTCAAGATCATGTGATCCTCACGAATGTGCCAACGACCGTGAACTTCGTTTATGTGCGAGGCCCTGGGGTCCGGCCGCCTTCGGGTCGTTCGTTCGGGCCCTCGTGGACGCCTCACTTCGGGCCCCGCGCTGATGTGCGAGCCCACCGCAGCCACTCTGCCTTCATTTCCTCCGAGGGGGGCCATGGCTCTCGGCGCGAATAGTGCCCCTCGAGCATTTCTGGCGGCACCAGGGGAACCAAATCGAAGATCCCTTCGCGGACACTCCGGCGGTTGTAGGTGACGAAAGCATCAGCACGTCCGATCACGGCCGCGGCAAGGTGGGGCTCGTCGGCGCTGTCGCGAATGTGGGGCCGCACGAGGGGAATTCCGTTCGACCACTCGGCCTCATGAAGGATGATGTGGAATGGCACGTCAAGGAGGAAACGGTGCGCGCGACCCGCTTCGTCTTTTCCAAAGAGCCTTCCGAAGACACGCAGGACCTCCGTGAGTAGCCGATCGGACTCGACGAGCGTGAATTCTCCGGCCGCGGCCGCCTGAACCACGGTTCGCGCCGCCAGCGACTCGGCTGCAAAAGCCGCGGTCACGATGTTGGAATCAAGGTACAGCCTTCGCCTTCCGCTCACGCGCCATCTCCCGCCGAACCGACCGTGTCTCCCTAAGAATCTTCTCAACGGTGAGGGGCCGCGGCGGGCGCAGTTCCATGAGTTCATCGAGACGAAGGAGCGCGATCGCGCGCCGCACCGCGAAGTCCTCGAATTCGTCGAGGTCGCGGAACGAACCCGTGGAGATCGCCCGCTCGACCAGCCGCCGGTCCTCCGGGGTCAGGCGCCTTGCCGCGCGCGTGGACACCGCCATGTTCCTGCCATTCGAGGCCACTTACAAAAGCGTTGCCCATCGGCTTGGGGCGCGGCCGCGCAGCCGAAGGGGAGGAGTCGGACGGATGGAAGCGCCCCTTCACGCACCGACATCCCGTAGAAGGGGAATGCGTGGTAGCCAAACGAGACCTTGTGCGGCGGGCTCCTCAATAGGCGAACTCCCCCGTCTCGGAGAGGTGGGTGAGGATGGCGTCCTCCTCAACCCCCAACTCGCGCACCGCCCGCCGTATTGCGGCGAAATCGTGCGCAGAAGCGACGACCCGGCCCCGGCGGGTGGCGACGCACTTCCCGCCATATTTGTCGACATCGAACACGATGGCGCCGGCGACCTTGGGAGGACCAGCCCGCCCCTTCTTGGCCCCCCGGGGCGCCGCGCCTCGGGAACCCGTCGCCTTGCGTGTTGCCGGTGCAGCCACGTTGAAACCTCGTCCTATCGATGGAGCCCCTGGAAAAAGAGACGGAGGGCGGTTTCGTGCGCTTCGGCAGCCCTACCACTTCCGCCGCCGAGCCGGCCCATGAGGCGGCGGCCCCGCAGCACCGGGATCCGCCGGCCCCGCGAGCTCGGGGAGCTCAGATGAGGGCACAAGCAACCGGATCGATCGCGGCACCCCCGGCGACCGCTCAACAAGGCCCCTCGCTGCCAGCGAAACGACCATAGTGTGCGCGGCGGGCCCCGTCACGCCGAAGTACCGCGCGATCTCGTTCTCCGCAGGCGGGCGCCCGTGGACGCGCGTGTATTGCGCGATGTAGGCGAGGTAATGACCCTGGCGCGGGGTGAAGCGCGGGCGCGGAGCGGCGGCCGGCGCCTTGGGAGGCGGCAGGTGCGCCCACTCGAAGTACGCCTCGACGCGCTCCCGCCCGGGGAGATTAAGGGGAAGCTCGAGCCCTGCAAGGCCCACGGGGTACGTTCTACCGCCCTTCAGGGCGCTCATGATTACCCCGACGCGCAGGTGGCTGCGGGCCGCGTCGACCCCCAGGATGGACACCTCCTCGCCCAGCACTTGGGCTGCGAATGGGAAGGCCACGCGGTCCTCGATTCCCGCGACGAAACCGTGGAACTCGCAGTCCTCGTCCCCGTAGCAGTCCGTCGACGCCTCCCTGATGAGGGCCTCCAGGCTCCCGCGGCGCTTGCCTTCCTGTCGGCGGGTGGGGTCTCGCGAGGGCCCCCGCGCACCTGGGGTCTTTGCGCTCACTCCTCCTCCTTGCCCCGCGCGGCGCCCGCAGCCACAGCGCCGTCGGCCTCCCACTCCCTCACTTTGGCGGGGCGCACGCCAAGGAGCCAGAGCGTGCACTCCAGGGGTTCTTCGCCGCCGCGGGCGAAGCGGAACCGCGCCCCTTCTTTCAGGCCGGCCTCCGCAAGGCGCACGCGCCTCGCGTGGACCGCGTGGGGGGTCATCACGGGCAGCATGCTTTCGGGGTTCACGCGCAGCTTCGTGGACCGGTTGAGCGGGCGGTTGTCCAGCGCGAACGCCCAGGCGTGGGCGACCTCCTCTTCGTCACCATCGCCGAACTCACCGAGCATCACCACCGCAAGGGCTTCCAAGGAGGCGTCCCCCGGGATTTCGAGGACAATGGACTCGCCTCGATAGGGCGTCGCCCACGCCTGCAGCCGGTACACCGTGCCCTCGCCCGGTGCCGGGGGGATCGGCGGGACGAGTCCGCGCCGGACGGCGTCGTCGCGGGCCTCGCGGGGCAGGCTCCGTGCGTCCACGATGAGCCCGTCCACCATCAGGTGGTACGGGTTCACGATCGCGTGCACGTACTTGCGCTTCATCAGCTCCGGTTCCAGGTCGCCCATCCGAAGGAAATCCCGGATCTCCTTCGACTTCTCCGCCATCTTCCGCTTCGGGACGCCGGTGAGCTTTCCAAGTTCGTCGCGCGTCATCTGGGGCTTCTCACCGCCCTCGAACAGGAAGTTGTACCGGCCGACCGTGTAGAGGACGGCGCTTGCCCAAACCCGCTCCTCGCCGAAGGCGAGCGGCGATTGGCGCTTGCGTCCCAGGCGTCCGACCAGCTTGCGCGCGAAGTTCTTGTATTCGTCGTCGAGCCGCTCGCTAGAGATGCGGTCCGTAACCGCGATGATCCTGTCGGCGCGGGGGGCAAGCGCCGGAGCGATTCGCAGCGAGCGCGCGGGGCTGGTCGGGCGGGCCATCCCGGCTGTAGCGCCGTATGCGCCCTTAGGCCTTTGGCCGCGGACCCGCGCGGATTGAGGGCCCCGACGGGGCATCTATCGGAAGCGCCGCCTCCGGGCGGGGTTCCCCTCGGGGTTGGCCAGGGCCGCATTGGCAGCTTCCAGGTCGAACGCCTCTGGGTCGAACGCGCCGCCGAGCCACTCTTGCAGCTCATCGGGTCCGTCGTGCGCCGGGTCGGCGAGAATCTCGAGGAACTCCTCGTAGCCCCACGCGCCCCCAACGTCTTCGGGCGGGCAGGCGCGGGCGCCCCCCGTGCAGCGCGGCGTGGGGCCGGCCTCTTCGCCCCCAAGCACGCGCTCGACCTTGATCTGATGGAGCCACGAGTCGCCGAAATCGTACTCGTATGCGAGGGCGGCGCCCTTGCCGGGAACAAGGTCGCGCAGCGAGAAGCGGCGCTCGTCCTCTTCGGGCGTGCCCCAATTGTCGCCGTCGGGAGATGGAATCCCGTAATACGTCAGCCCCTGCCGGCGGTTCCCCGTGTAGAAGTGGTGCAGGTGGCTGTCGGTCCATCCGAAGGCCGCTTGGAGGACTCCGTGGAGCCGGTCGAGCGGCGTGTCGGCACGCACGAGGAGCCGCCTCCAGACGGGGGGCTCGATCCCGCCGATCGTCACTTTGATCTCGAAGACGCCCGCGGCTGGCGAGGCCTTGGGCGTGGAACGGCTCGGGGGACGTGGGGCCTTCGGCCTCCTACCCATGGGAATGCAGAAGGTGGGAACGGTGGATGAGGCTGTTGCAGCGGAAAAGGAGGGGTTGGCCGCGCTACGCGGGGCCCATGTCCAGCTGGGGCAAAGTGTCAAGGGTTTAGCTACCAAACGGGTTCAAAACCTGCCCTTTTTGGCTTGCGCGAGGGCCTCGTGACCGACTTGGGGATGGGCGTCGGGGCCCTCAATTCTCCGGCTAAACTGACCTTAGTTCACTGTCGATGCGCTTCGAAGAGGGCCTGCGTCCTTCGCAACATGGGCTTCTGCCCGATAAAACCCCTCACCTGCTTAGGTGTGGGACCGGGCGTGGAGGCCCCACGCGCGCCGCTAGTTGAAGGCAACGCCATGCTGAGGTCCGACACGGCATCGCTACGACAGCGTGTTCGACAGTGTCACGGCATTGCTATCGACATGGTTACGGCAGGTCTACGACAGCGTTTTCGACAATGTCACGGCATTGCTATCGACATAGTTACGGCATCGTTACGACATGGCGTTACGACAGGCGGATTCCGCCCCGATTCCAGGGATTTCCGGATCTCGTTATGTGACGGCCGGCTGCAATGATCGCAGCCCCGCCACCTAGCACACTAGATGGTTGGACGGCGTAATCCCCCAAGTAAGCCGCCCTACCCGGGGAGAACCGGGTGGGAAGGTGACCGGAGGAATGAGATGACGATCGAGAAACCTCGTAGAGCGCACCGTCCGCCAAGCCGCATTCGATATGACCAAACGCACCCGGTCCTTGGAACCCGGGTTTCGAGGCGGGATTACGACGCCGTCAAGGCCTTTCAGGCGAAAAACGGATGGTCATTCGCCACGTTCGTCCGTGTTGCCCTTAAGCGGGAAAGCAGCAAGTATGACACCGCATGGAAGACGGGGTTTTCCGCGGCGAAGCGCAAATACGCAGTGTACTACGCATGTTCCGTGTGCGGGGGGTTGATCCCGATAACCACGCAGGAAGAGGCGCAGGTTGCCATCGAAGCGATGCAACGCGCCCAGTGGGGACACGGCCAATGCGTTGACGGAGCCCGAGCGCGCTAGCGGGGCAGCCTCATTCGACGGCGCCGCCCCCGACGAAGCGACATACACCAGAGAACGCGATGAAGGCCTCGCTCTCCTCAAGGGCCCGTTTGAGCAGCTCCCGAAGCTCTAGCGTCCGTCCCAGCGTGCGCTGGACCGCGGCTGCGAGTGTCGTGAATTCCTCAGTCTCCGAAACCTGCGACAGCGCCGTCAGCCTGTATTCGACCCAAGCCTTCAGCCTCTTCTGGCTCCACTTGCGCGACTTGACTCGGACAATGCCTTGGCCGCCGCGCCAGTACTCGAACCACCCGTTCTTCTTCTCGATCTTTGGGTCAGGACCGCCCTCTTGAAGTAACTTCAGCCGAGCCCGGTTGCCCGAGGCCGCCGC
>JBGPNV010000064.1:0-10783 GCA_041487695.1 Thermoplasmata archaeon
CATGACCTGCGGGGGGAAGTACTTCGAAAAGATCGAAGCAAACTTCTCGGCCTTCACTTCGGCGACCAGGTGCTCGGCCGCAAGCTTCCCGACGTTCCCGACGCCGGGCAGGCCTTCGAGGAGGATCGGCGCTTCGAGCCCGAGCTCTTCCTTCTCGTAGACGATGGTGATGTCTTTGAACTGGATGTCGCGCAAGGCGCTCCCATTCTCCCTTTCCATCGAGGCGGCTTGACGGTATTTATTGACTACATCGCGGTTGTTGGCCCCGCCCTGCGCCGGGCGGAGAGTCGGCCGTGCCACTGCGCTACGAATGCAACGCCAGGCAGACCTGCGGCGACCTCAACGGCACCTTCGAGGCTCCGGGCCTCAAGCGGCCGACCGCCGGCGCAGAAAGGCTCGATCGCCCCGCGAGAAATGCGGGCGTCACGGTGAGCGCGCGGGGCGGGGCGAGGCTCGTGGGGATCGTGCGGCGAGTCACGGACTTCGCCTACTGCGCGTCCATCTTTGAAGTGGCGTTCAGGCGCCATACCCGCGCGGGGGCATCGGGCGCGAGGTGCGGCGCCGACGGCGCGAGCACCTCGGCGAGGAGATTCCGATCCTGCAGCTCGAGAACCTGAATGGCCGCGGCGAGTCCGCGGAGCTCGGGTTCGAGCCCGCCGACAACGCGTCGAAGGTGCCGCGGGGCCGCTGAGGGGCGCCCGCGTCCCCTATGCGAACCATCTGTACATACGGCCCAGGCGGAGGCCTCAACGCGTCCAAAACCCCACGGGGAACCCATGGCGGGGCCGTTCTTCAAGGACCGGGAAGAGGCCGGCCGCCAGCTTGGGGTGCGCCTCAAGGCGCTCGCCGCCCTGTCCCCCATCGTCGTGGGGATCCCCCGAGGGGGTGTCGTCGTGGCCTTCGCCGTGGCCGAGGCTCTCCAGGCGCCTCTTGACATCGTGGTCGCGCGGAAGGTCGGGTCGCCCGGAAACCCCGAGTTCGGCATCGGGGCGGTGGCTGAGGGCGGCGTCGAGGTGCGGGACGCGGCCAGCCTCGAGGCCCTCGGGGTGACGCCGGCCGCCTTCGCAGCAGCCGCAAAGGCCGAGCGGGCGGAGCTTGCGCGCCGCGTGAGCCTCTTCCGGCGTGCCTTGCCCGCCGCGGACCTGCGCGGGCGCCTGGTCATCCTTGTCGACGACGGGATTGCGACGGGGGTCTCGGCGCGCGCGGCCGTCCTCTCGCTGCGAAAGCGGGCCCCGCGTCGCCTCGTGCTCGCGGTGCCGGTCGCCTCCGCGGAGGCGGTGAGGGAGCTGGGGCCCCTCGTCGACGAGCTCGTGGCGCTCCACATCCCGCGCGAGTTCCTCGCCGTCGGGCGGTGGTTCGCGTCCTTCGAGCCGACGGACGAGGAGGAGGTCGTGCACCTCCTCGAACGAGGACAGCGCGGGCGCGCGCCCGGGGCACAGGCGACCCCGCGGCCGGCCGAGGCGGCCGCCTCCTCGTTCGAGGAGTCCGTGCCCGCAGAGGCGGAGCGCCTCACCGCTGACTTCACCGTGCCGCCCGGCGCGCGGGGCGTCGTCCTCTTCGCCCACGGCAGCGGCAGTGGGCGCAGGAGCCCGCGCAACCTCGAGGTCGCACGCCGGCTCGAAGAGGTCCCCTTTGCGACCGTCCTTGTCGACCTTCTCACGCCCGCGGAGGCGGCGGAGGACGCCCGCCGCGGCCACCTCCGGTTCGCGATCGACTTCCTTGCCGAGCGCCTCCTTTGCGCAAGCGACTTCGTAAGCGCCCACCCACGCACGCGCTCCCTGCCGCTCGCGTACTTCGGCGCGAGCACGGGCGCGGCAGCGGCCCTCAAGGCGGCGGCCCTGCGGCCCCGCCTCGTGCGGGCGGTCGTGTCGCGCGGCGGCCGGCCCGACCTTGCAGAGGAGGCGCTCGCGCGTGTCGTGGCGCCCACGCTCCTCATCGTGGGTGGGGCCGACACGGACGTCCTGCGGCTCAACGAGCACGCCGCGCGCCGCCTCGGCGCGCGAGCCACGCTCGTGACGCTCCCCCGGGCGACCCACCTCTTTGAGGAGGAAGGGGCCCTCGAGCAGGTCGCAAAGCTGGCGGCCGATTGGCTCGCCGAGGTGCTCCCGAGGGCGAGCGCCGCCGAGGCCGCTCAGGCCCGCCCTTGATCGCGCGCCTCGGCCTCGAGCTTCGCGCGGCGGCGCAGGTGGCCCCAACGGTCCTCGGGCGAGTACCTCGGGGGCGTGGGGTCGCGCGTGCCTGCCGCGCACTTTGGGCAGGCGCCCGCGAGCGTGTACGCCGCGCAAGCCGGGCACTGCCGGATCGTGCCCACTGGCCCCACCCTCTCACTCGGAGCGCTCGAAGGAGGCCGTCCCGCCCGCCTTCTTGACGATGTCGACTGCCACGTCGACCGATTCTTTCAGCATGGCTTCCGCAGCCTTGTAATCGGGCGCCGTGACCTCCATCCTGTACCTCGGCGCCGCCACGTAGCGCACCTTGACGGAGCCTGTGCCCGCCTTCTCCGCCTCCACGAGCGCGTGCTTGATCGACTCGACGCCGTCGGGCGCCGCGCTCACGACCTGGAGGATCCCGGTAATCGTGACGGTCGGGAGCACGATGTTCTCTTGGGCCACCTCGACGAAGGCCTTCGTCCAGGCCCCTTTGAGCCCGTCCTCGTCGAGCGCGTTGCCGTTTGCCGCGACGGCCTCGAAAGACGCGTAGAGCGTGCCGTACGTCGTCACGAGGTCGCCGGCAAACGCGCGCACGGCCTCCTCGAAGGGGATGCCCGCTCTTGTCGTCACAATCTGGAGGAGCTTGTCGGCCCGCTGCTCGTTCTTCCACTCCTGGATCTTCTCGCGCCGCTGGTGGTCGTTCACCTGCTTCAGCGACAGGTCCACGTGCCCCTTCTGCACATTGACTTGGAGGACCTTGCAGACGACTTTTTGGCCCTCGCGGACGTGGTCGCGGATGTACTTGACCCAGCCGGAGGCGACCTCGGCGATGTGGATGAACCCCTCCTTGCCCGGGAACTCGTCGAGGGCGGCGAAGGCGCCGAACGGCTTCACTTCCTTGATCGTCCCGACGACCAAGTCCCCCTCCTCGGGGTAGTCGGTGAGGCGCACCATTTAGTCGAGGTCCCCCACCACGGTGCCGCGGACCAAGGCCTTGCCGCCCGTGGGGGTTGAAAGCGTCGCCGTGCAGACGGAACAAGCCACGGGGGTGTTCGCCTTGGAGAAGACGGGCTGCTCGTTGCCGCAGTCGGGGCACTTGACCTTGATGAAACCCGAACGCTTGCGCACGCCGCCTTTCTCCACGGGGATCACTCCTTGATCTCGAAAACTTTCGAGCGCTTCACAGGCGCCTGGTGGGCTTTCTTGCAGGTCTGGCACCGGTAGCGGACGGGCTGGCGCTTCGTGGGCTTCTCGCGGCCCTCAGGCTTGGGGCGCGGAAAACCGCGGTACCCGCGAGTCACGCGCCTGAAGCGCCGCTGGCCGGCGGCAAGTTCGGACGCCTTCCGTTTCTTCACGCGCTCGACCTCGTGGGGCCGGTGCTTCTTGCACGTGGGGCAGTACCGCTTCACGACAC
Organism: Thermoplasmata archaeon; assembly: GCA_041487695.1. GTDB lineage: Archaea > Thermoplasmatota > DTKX01 > DTKX01 > DATEUP01 > DATEUP01. Next base: position 3,565 of record JBGPNV010000064.1, read on the forward strand.
GGGGGGACTTGACCACGGTTGCGCCTCCTGGATGGGCCTTCGGGGGAAGCGAGCAAGCGCGCTCCCCTTTAAAAAGGTTCGGGGGGGCCGCGCAGGGCGCCATCAAGGCGCCAGGGCGGCGGGGGGAAGCGGCGGAAGGCGAAGGGGAAACGGCCGCCTCCCCCGCGCCCTTCGCACGCCTACATCGTTACGACATACAAGGCCAGGAAGGTCACGAGGAGGACCACGCCGATCGAGACCACCGTGAAGATCGCCTTTGCCCGCTCGGCGCGCAGCCCCGCATCGGCCGTGTCGTGCCGCCACGCGTCTTCCAGGCGCGTCACGTGTTTCCCCGGAAGCTCCCTGGGCGCGAGGGCCATATCTAGGTTCGCGCGCGGCTGCCACCCGAAGGCTATTGTAGCCACGCTGACCATCGTCAAAGCGCGGTCGCATGAAGTGGTATTTTGCCCGCCGCCTGATGCTCAACCGCGTCGAGGCGACCTGCCTCGGCGGCGCCTCGCGCCGGGATGTCGGCGCCTCCACGGTCCTTCTCCACCCCACCCTGCCTGCTTCGAGTTGGAACTTCGCCGTCGACATCGATTCGGACGAGGCGGGGCTCGAGGCCCTCGTGCGCCGAGTGGAAGCCGAGTTTGGCAAGGCCAAGCGGTGGCCCGCGTTCCTCACGGGCCCTTACGACCACCCGCGCGACCTCGGGGACCGCATGGGCCCGCTTGGGTACCTGGCCGAAGCCGACCGCACAATCATGTATGTCGACCAGAAGCCCACGATCAAAGCCGACACGCCCAAGGGCCTCGAGATCGAGCTTGCCGACGACGCGACCGTCGACGAGTGCGTGCAGATTGCCGTCCAGCGCTATGGTTGGCCCTACGAGTGGGCCAAGTCGCTGCGGCGGGCGGCGCTCATTGGCATGGAGCGGGGACACGACCACTACCGGATGTACTACGCTTCGCTAAACGGGGCCGGCGTCGCGACAGCCTTCACGGTCTTTTCGGCAGGCACCGCCGGCCTTTATGGGATGGCTACCTCGAAAGACTTCGAGGGCCAAGGGATCGGGCGCGCGCTGCTTGCCCACTGCGCGGCCGAGGCCTTTGACCGGGGCGTCGACGTAATGACGCTGCAAGTGCCCACCGGCTCGAAGGCCGAGCGGTTCTACGAAGGGGCGGGATTCCAGAAGGCCTACGTCGGCCGCCGCTTCGTGAAGAAGAAAAGTGAGCACCGGGAAGCCCCGGCCAAGGGAGAGGAACGGTAAGAAAAAAGCGGGCCGCGGCGCACTTGCCCGCGGCCACCGCTAGGCGCTTGATGGATGAAGCAAGCCTTGCGACTTGCAGGCTTGCGAGCGCGCTCGAGGCTATAGACCTTTCGTGCTGGCCCCAGGCCCGGAGGTCCGCTTTCAGACCTTGATCCCGAGGTACATGAGCTGCTCTTTGCCGTCCTGCGTCACCTTCGTAAGGTCCCAGGGAGGCTCGAAGGTGAGCTCCACCTTGACTTCCTTCACACCCGGGATTTCGCGGACTTTCTCGTCGATCTGCGCCATGATGAAGTCGCCCACCGGGCATCCCGGCGAGGTGAGCGAGGTCTTCACGAACACATCGGCTTCGCCCACCTTGAGTTCGTAGATGAGCCCGAGGTCGTAGATGTTGACCCGGATTTCCGGGTCGTAGCACTCCTTGAGTTTCTCGACCACAACCTTCTCGTCGATCGTCATGCGGTTGCCTCCCTCCCTTTGCCCTACGGCGCCGCGGTCGGCGCCGCCTTGAGGACGCTTACCTGCACGACGTGCTTGCACACGCAGTCGCCTTTTGCCTGGCTCTGGACAAGCTCGATCCTCGCATCGCCGGCAAGCGAGGCGTTGAGTAACTCCTGGTCAAAGACCTGGCACACGAGGTCGTGGTGCGAGGCCGCCGTTTTCTGGAAAACGCAGCTTGTGCGGATGATCGTGAGTTGGCCGTCCTCGCGCGACAAGGAGGCCCGGAAGCCCAACTCGTTCAGCGCCTCCACGGCTTTCTTCACCCGGTCATCAAGCGGCGAGCCGGACGCCGCGACCGTCAGCTTGCCCGCGAGGTCCCGCGCGACGGCGCGCATGAGCGTCTCGACCTCTTGCCGGCCGTGCGTCTTGAGGAGGTTCTGCAGGATGATCTCCAGCATGAGCTGGTAGCGGCGGGGCAGGAGCTCGCGGCCGTCGTCCGTGAGCGCGTAGTATTTCTTCGGCCGGCCCACGCCCTCGTTGCGGAACTCGGCGATGACGAGGCCGTTGCGTTCAAGCCCTTCGAGGTGGGCGCGCACGGCCGTGTGGTGGATCTTCAGGATGTCGGCGAGTTGGTGCGTCGTCTTGGCGCCTTCCAAAAGGACATCGACGATCCAGGCGCGCGTGTCGCCAAGGAGCGCCATCCCCCCCTCCTCCTCGGTCATTTTGGGAGAATCTCCTGAGGGGCTAGGGCCTCGGCCAGCAGATTGGGTGCTTATATATCAAGATGTTCACTCAATATGTTGGTAAGAAAGTCTTTAAACTCAAGGCGGATCAGCCCGCCCGTGGGAAGGCGGGGCAGGCTTACCTGCCGCTCCGCCCAACCGACAACCCAGGAATCCCCATGAACGGAACGCTCGAGATTATCGACCTGTTTGCCGGCGTCGAGGGTAAGGAGATCCTCAAGGGCGTTTCGCTCACGCTTCGGCCAGGCGAAATCCACGCGCTCATGGGGCCGAACGGCTCGGGCAAGTCGACGCTGTCCTATGTCATCGCCGGCCACCCGAAGTACCGCGTGCTTTCGGGCGACATCCGCGTCGATGGGCAGTCGATCCTCGGAAAGGCGCCCGACTGGCGCGCCCAGCGCGGCATCTTCCTCGGCTTCCAGTACCCCGTCGAGGTCCCCGGGGTCGGCATGGCCACCTTCCTGCGGTCCGCCTACCAGTCGGTCCACCCGGAGAAGCCGCTCGATGTCCCGCAGTTCCACAAGTACATCAAGGAAAAGCTGAAGCTCGTCGGCATGGACGCCTCGTTCCTCCAGCGGTCGATCAATGAAGGCTTCTCGGGCGGCGAGAAGAAGCGCGCGGAACTTCTGCAGATGGCCGTCTTGGAGCCCCGCTTCGCGATTCTCGACGAGACGGACTCGGGGCTCGACATCGACGCCCTGCGCCAGGTCGGCACCGCGATCAACGCGGCCGCGAACCCCACCGTCGGGATTCTCCTCGTGACGCACTACCAGAGGCTGCTCAACTACGTGAAGCCGAACCATGTCCACGTGCTCGTCGACGGCAAGATTGCCGAGTCGGGCGGCAGCGACCTCGCCCTCAAGCTCGAAGAGAAAGGCTACGGGTGGCTCCGCGAGGAGCCTTTGACCCCCGGGGCGGTGTGAACCCATGGCCGCCCCCACCCGCGACCTGCCCTCCGAGGACTACTCGCGCTACGCGTTCAAGGACGACATCGTCTACGCGACGACGATACCCAAAGGCCTTAGCGAAGAGACGGTCCGCAGCATCTCCGCGATCAAGAAAGAGCCCGAGTGGATGCTCAACTTCCGCCTTCGGGCCTACAAGCACTTCGTGAAGCGCGCGATGCCGAACTGGGGCGGCGTGCTCGGGGACATCGACTTCAACGCGATCACCTACTACATGTCGGCCGCAAAGAAGGAGGGCAAGACCTGGGAGGACGTGCCCGACAAGGTGAAGCAGACCTTCGAGAAGCTCGGGATCCCCGAAGCAGAGCGCAAGTTCCTCGCGGGCGTGGGCACGCAGTACGACTCCGAAGTCGTCTACCACAGCGTGCGGAAGGAACTCACGGACAAGGGCGTCATTTTCATGGGGACCGACACGGCGCTGCGCGAGTACCCCGAGCTTTTCAAGAAGTACTTCGGGACCGTGATCCCGCCCGAGGACAACAAGTTCTCGGCGCTGAATTCCGCCGTCTGGTCGGGCGGGTCCTTCGTCTACATCCCGGCCGGCGTCGTCGTGGACCAGCCGCTGCAGGCGTACTTCCGCATCAACGCGGAGCAGGTCGGGCAGTTCGAGCGCACGCTCATCATCGCGGAGGAGGGTGCGCGCGTCCACTACATCGAGGGTTGCACGGCCCCTGTGTACGCGACCGAGTCGCTCCACTCGGCGGTGGTCGAGGTCATCGCGAAGAAGGGCGCGCAGGTGCGCTATACCACGCTCCAGAACTGGTCGAAGGACGTGTACAACCTTGTCACGAAGCGCGCGCATGCCCACGCCGGCGCGACGGTCGAGTGGCTCGACGCGAACACGGGCTCGCGCCTCACGATGAAGTACCCCTCCGTCTACCTGCTCGGCGAGGGCGCGAAGGCCGAGATCGTCTCGGTCGCCTTTGCCGGCAACGGCCAGCACCAGGACGCGGGGGCGAAGGCCGTGCACCTTGCCAAGAACACGACCTCGCACATCACATCGAAGTCCGTCTCGAAGGACGGCGGGCGCACGACCTACCGGGGACTCCTCAAGGTCGCCAAGGGCGCGACGGGCGTGAAGTCCACGGTGCGATGCGACGCCCTCATGATCGACGACCGCTCGCGCTCGGACACCTACCCCTACATCGAGATCGACGAGGAAGACGCCGCGATCACGCACGAGGCGACCGTGGGCAAGATCTCCGACGAGATGCTCTTCTACCTCCAGTCGCGCGGCCTCAAGGAAAACGAGGCCATGAACCTCATCGTGCTCGGCTTCGTCGAAATGTTCACGAAGGAGCTCCCGATGGAGTATGCGCTCGAGTTCAACCGCCTCATCCGCCTTGAGATGGAAGGGTCGGTCGGGTAAGGCGGCTCGCCGCCCCCGCTTAGCGAGCCTTGAGGAGGTGTTGCACCGTGGCCGAGCTTGTCGTCCCTTTTGCCAAGCGCGAGGGCGCCGAGGGGCTCTCGAAGGGTGCGCCGGCTTGGGTGCTCGAAGCGCGCCTCGCCGCACTCCAGCGCTTCGACACGACGCCCGTCGAGAGTTCGCCGCTCTTCAACAAGCATGTGATCACGGAAGGCGCACCGGTGAGCGCCGTCGTGCTTGGCCCGCCGGCGAGCCCCACGCCCGCCGTCGAGACCATGGCGCCCGGGCCCTTTTCGGCCCACGTGCGCATCGTCGATGGGGCTGTCCTCTCCCTCGCCCTTGGCCAGGGGCCCCGCGAGGCGGGGCTCGTGCTCTCGTCGATCTCCGCGGCCCTTGTCCACAACCGCCCGCTTGCCGAGGCGCTCCTCACCTCCGGCGCGACGGACCAGGCGGACAAGTTCTTCCAGCTCACCCGCGCGCTCTTCCAGGATGGCGTGATCCTTGACGTGCCTGAGGGCCTCAAACTCGACGCCCCGATCCGCCTCGAAGTCGTCCAGAAGGCGCCCAAGGTCGCGTCGTTTGCCCGCGTCATCGTAAGGCTCGGCAAGGGTGCGTCGGCCGAGGTCCTTGAATCTCAAAGCTCGGCGATCGACGCGCCCTCGGTCCAGGGCGTCGGGTGCGAGGCCCACGTCGGCGACGAGGCGGCGCTCCACTACAGCGCGGTTGGCAACTTCGGCCCGCAGGTCGGCGTGTTCCTGAACCGCCAAGCGGCCGTCGGGCGCCACGGCCGGGCGCACTGGAGCCTCGGCAATTTCGGAGGGGCCCTCACGAAGAGCCTCACGCACACGAGGCTCACCGGCGACGACTCGCAGGTCAAGCACACGGAGGTCGTGTTCGGGGCCCAAACACAGAAGTTCGACATCTCCTCGTTCGTCACGCACATCGGTCGCCGGGCCCGCAGCGATGTCCTGGCGCGTGCGGCCCTGCGGCACAAGAGCCGCGGGAATGTCAAAGGCATGATCACGATCGACCACTCGGGCACGGACGCCGACTCCTACCTCGGCCAATTCGCGCTCCTGCTCGACCGCGAGGCCAAGTCCGTCGCGATCCCGGGGCTCGAGATCGAGACCGCGCAGGTGATTCGCGCCAAGCACGCGGCGGCCGTCCAACAGATCGACGAGAACCAGGTGTTCTACCTCCAGTCCCGCGGGATTCCCCCGGAAACGGGCCGGCGCCTCATTGTCGAGGGGTTCCTGAACCCCGTGATCGAGGGGATCTCGTCCGTGGAATTCCGGGCGGAAGTCCACCGCCTCATCGAGGCGAAGTGGGGGTAAGGCAGGGGAGGGTTTGCGGCGATGGCGTGGGTGGACGTCTGTGGCGTGGACGACGCCTTCGAGGAGCGCATCAACGGCTACGAGGTCGCCGGCCGGCGCATCCTAATCATGAACGCGGGCGGCCGCTTCACGGCCCTTGACGGGACCTGCACGCACGAGGACGCGGACCTTGGCGCGGGCTTCTTCCTCGACGGCCGGATCACGTGCCCGCTCCACCTCTCGCAGTTCGACGCGGCCACGGGCGAGGTCTTCAACCCGCCGGCGGAACGGGGCCTTCGGGTCTTCCCCGTCAAGACCGAGGCTGGGCGGGTGCTTGTCGACCTGCCGTGACCGTCGGGAAAGGGAGTTATAAGGCCGGAGGCGCTTTTCAAGGAAGGATCGCAATGGTTGCCCGCACCCTAACGAAAGTCGACGCCATCCGCAAGGACTTCCCCACGCTTCGCCGCGAGTTCAACGGCAAGCCGGTCGTCTACCTTGACTCGGGGGCCTCGGCCCTCAAGCCCCTTGCAGTCATCAAGGCGGAGGAGGACTTCTACTCGAACCACTACGCGAACGTCCACCGGGGGATCTACCAGCTCTCCGAGGAGGCCACGGACCTCTTCGAAGCCGCGCGCGAGAAGGTCGCGAAGTTTGTCGGCGCGCGGGAGACGCGCGAGCTCATCTTTACCCGCGGCACCACCGAGTCGCTGAACCTGCTTGCCTATTCGCTTGGCGAGGCGCTCGCGCCGGGGGACGAGGTCGTCGCGACCGTCATGGAGCACCACTCGAACCTCGTGCCCTGGCAGATGCTCAAAAGGCGGCGGCGCACGGTGCTCAAGCACGTGGGCATCGACGACGAGGGCGTCCTCAAGATGGACGAGCTCGACAAGCTCGTCACCGACCGCACGAAGATTGTGACGGTCACGCACGTCTCGAACGTCCTTGGGACGGTGAACCCGATCAGAGAAATCGCGAAGGTCGCCCACGACCACGGCGCGCTCTTCATCCTCGACGGCGCGCAGTCCGTGCCCCACATGCAGGTCGACGTGAAGGCGCTGGGTTGCGACTTCCTCGCCTTCTCCGGCCACAAGATGTGCGGGCCCTCGGGAATCGGCGGCCTGTGGGGGCGCGCCGAGGTCCTCGAG
>JBGPNV010000065.1:0-10759 GCA_041487695.1 Thermoplasmata archaeon
CAACGTGCCTTTCCTCGTCCAGCCCATCGAGGTGGAGGAGGAGGTCGTCTGGCTCCCCCTGCTGGAGTTGGGGCTGCCCAATGGCGGTCTATAGCCGCACGTACGAAGGGATTCGGGGATTTACAGCCTCGGCGAGCCTTGTTCGCCACGGGCCCGTGGTCAGGGTGAGAATCCAGGGTGCTTCCAAGGGCGCAAGCCCGGGTTTGGGCGCGCCAGCGGTCGAGCGCCCCGTCCAAGAGGGGCTTGCCCTTGTCGATACGGGCGCGGCGCGCACGGCGGTGGACCAGGGAATCCTCGTGAACCTCGGTGTCTCGCCATTTGGCGTGGCTCCGGCGGGCACGCCGGTCGGACGCCGCCTCCTGAACGTGTTCCCTGCCATCCTCGGGTTCGAGGATCTCGGTCTCACCCTGGCGTTCGACGCGGTCCTGGGGGCCAACCTCGCGTCCCAAGGAATCATCGCGCTCCTCGGACGCGATGTGCTCCGACGGATGGTCTTTGTCTACGACGGCGTCGGCGGTCACGTGGTCCTCGGGCACTGAGGGTCGGGCGCGCGCCCGGTCGCGCGCGCGGGCCCTCCACCGGCCTCCTCAATCGATCCCCCGCGGGAACACGTCCCCGCCGATCCCTCTTCTCGGGGTCCCCCCGACAAGGAGCTCACCCTCCTTTCGGCACCCCCTCCGACCCCCGCGCCCCCAAGGGAAGCGTGCGCGAGCCGGGATTCCTGCCGACCCTCTGGCCAAGATGGAAAGCGAGCAGCCGGACGCCAGCGCGGCCCCAAGGGGCGCGGGGGTGGGGAGACATTTCCCGCGCGGCCGGGCCGATAGGCTCGGCCACGCGGCATTCAAGCCGCCTGAAGGAATGCCCCTTGAACGCCGCAGCGGACCGAGCCCCCGTCGTTTCTGTCGTGGTCATCGGCCGTAATGAGGCCGGTTTCATCGAGGCCTGCCTGCGCCACGCGCGCGGCGCCGCCCGCGAAGCGGGGCTTGCCGCCGAGATCATCTATGTGGATTCGGCAAGCACAGACGCGACGGTCGGGCTCGCCACGCCCCTTGCGGACCGAATCCTCACGCGCGCGTCGGATTGGCCCCCGTTTGCGGGGCGGCTCCTCGGCCTGCGCGCCGCCCAAGGCGAATTCGTCCAGTTCCTCGACGCAGACATGGAGCTCGAGCCCGTGTGGTTCGTTCAGGCGTTCGCGATGATGCGCGACGGGAAGCTCGACGCCCTCTGCGGGTCGTTGCTTGCCCCCGACGCGCAGCCGGCGTCGGATGCCAGCGCAGCTCGGCCGCACTGGCACCTCCTCGCCGCCGACCGGCTCGAGGCGGCCGACAACGGGGCAACGCTCTTCCTGCGGTCATCGCTCCTGCGAATCGGCGGCCACCACCCGGGGCTCGTCGGGATGGACAACAGCGAGGTCCTCATCCGGGCCTGCGCCGCGGGGTTGCAGGTCGCTCGGACCGAAACGCCCTGTGCTCGGCACATGCGGACTCGGCCCCGGGAATCCCTGCCTGCGAGAATCGGGCGCATGATGCGGCATGAATACCCCGGCACGGGCCAGGCCCTGCGCCTCTCTTTCCGCGGCCCGCCGGCCTACCGAAACGCCCTTCAGGAGAAACTTGGAATTCCGATGGCTATCCTGCTCTGGGCGCTCGCACTCCCTTGGCTTTCGGTCTTCCGTGTGGTCCCGTGGATGGGACTCGCGACCGGCACGGCGGCGATGGTCGCCCTGGCGGTCCTTGTCCAGTCGACTCGGAAGAGAAGCCTGGCGGCGGGCGCCCGGAGCGTCGTGGACAGTGCAGGCAATGCGGTCGGGCTCCTCGTCGGGGTGCTCCTGCCACTGCCCGAGCCCGCCGAGTATGCGGAACAAGTCCTCGCCGCCCCTCGACGTTCGGACGCAGGCGCGGCCCCCGAACCGTCGGCCGCCCCCTCTTCGTAGCGGGCGCGTGGACGTTTGAATGCCGGGCGCGTCTTCCGAGGACGTATAACGGACGCGCGCCCGCTCAAGCCTCGCAATCTTGAAATAAGACGCGCCAATGAACTACCGGAGGGAAGCGATGCTCTTTTCTGACACCGCGGCGGCCGCCCTCGTCGTCGTGGGCGCCGTGAGCTTTGCCACGACCTACGCAATCCTCCCCCGCCTCATCCGCTCGTTCACCGCCCGCGGGATGGTCGGGAAAGACATGAACAAGGCCAGCCGCCCCGAGATTGCGGAGATGGGCGGCGTGGCAGTCGTCGCCGGCTTCTTCCTCGGCGTCACCTCGCTCATGGTATTCGACGCGCTCGTGGGCGGCGGCCTTATCCTCGACCCCCGGCTTGTGCTCGCAGGCCTCATCGCGTGCCTCGGCGCCGCCTTCGTGGGCGCGGTCGACGACCTCTTCGACCTGCGCCAGCGTGTCAAGGCCGTCCTCCCGGTCATCTTCGGCATTCCCCTTGGCCTCTACGTTGCCGACACCGCCGTCCACCTCCCCCGCGGGTACGAACTCCAATTTGGGATTTTCGCGGTGCCCCTGATTGCGTTCATGGTGTCGGCGGGCGCCAACGCCGCCAACATGCTTGAGGGCTTCAACGGCCTCGGCTCCGGCCTCGGGCTCATCATGTCCGCGGCTCTCATCGTGCTTTCCGTTGTCACGCCCCACCACGGGGCGCTCATCCTCCTCGTGCCCTTCTTCGGGTGCACGGCCGCGTTCTACCTCTTCAACAGGTTCCCCGCGAAGGTCTTCCCCGGCGACACCTACACGCTCTTCATGGGCGCGACCCTCGTGAGCAGCGCCGTGATCATGGGATTCAAGGAAGTCGGCGCTCTCCTCTTCATCCCGATGATCGCCGAGTTCCTGCTCAAGGCCCGGACGAGCTTCGCCGCGGAGTCCTACGGGGCGCGGTCTGCGAGCGGGCGGCTCCAACACAAGGGCCCGATCGGCTCGCTCACGCACCTCCTGATGCTCGGGAAGGGCCGATCCGAGGTCACCGTCGTCCGCGCCCTCTTGGGGGCCGAGGCCCTCATCGCCGTCGGCGTCGTGGGCTTCATCATGATTTAGGGCGGCCACCCGTCCCTCAACCATGTGTTCTCTACACTTGGGAGAGCCCGACCATGGAGCCCATTCGCCGCTTTTCCGTCGCCATCGTGAACTACGGCGGGGAAGCCGTGCTTGAGGGTTGCGTGCTTTCGCTCCTCAAGGCCTCCGCGCCCTCGCTCCTCCAGGAAATCCTCCTCGTCGACAACGCGTCCGGCGATGCGGCCGTGGAGCGCGCAGCCGCCCTTTCGCCCCTCGTACGCATCCTGCGCTTGCCAAAGAATGTGGGCTACGGCGCTGGAGTCAATCACGCCGCCAAGGTCGCGTCGGGCCACTTCCTTGTGGCCCTCAACAACGACGCGAATGTGCCCGAGGGGTGGCTTGAGGCGTTCGCGGCTCTCTTTGCCGCCCGCGGCGAGCGTCTCCTTGCCTGCCCGCTCCTCGTCGACGCCTCGGACCCGGGCACGATCAACGCCGCCGGGACCTACCTCTCGCCCCTTGGCACGACAGGCGCCCTGCACAAGGGCGAGCGCGCCGACGACCTGCCCGCCGAACTCGAAGTGCCGGCGCCCTCCGGAGCCTGCCTCGTGGCGCCCAAGGCGCTGTTCGACGAGCTCGGGGGGTTCGACGAATCACTCTTCATGTATTGCGAGGACCTCGACCTCGGTTGGCGGGCCCGCCTCCGCGGCGCGGCCGTGGTGCTTGTCTCCACGGTGCGCGTGGTGCACCGCACGGCGGGTGCACGCCGCGAATCGCCCCGCTACTACTCGCTCACCACCCGTAACCGCCTGCTCGTCATCCGAAGGAACGCGGTCGGCGCAGGGCGCTTGCGCCTCACCATGGTGGGCTTTGTCACGGGCACCGCAACCGCGGTGGTCTTGGCGGGCCGCGGGGCGGCCCCTCTTGGAAGTTTGCTGCGCGCGCTCCATGAGGGCCTCGCGACCCCTGTGCCGCCCGCGCGGCGCGCACCCGCCTCGCGCACGGTCTTTCAGCAACTCTCGCTCGCCGACACGATTCGCCACCTCCTTCGTCAGGGTCAGTCACACCTAACTTGAGGAGGGATGGTCGTCACGCAGGATTGCGACATCCTCGCAATCGCCTCGTCGGGCGGCCACCTCACCCAGCTCCTTGCCGTCCTCAAGGGCATGCCGGGGGTGCCCACACGGGTCGCAACCGACGACGGCGTCGGTGACCTCACTGAAGCGCGCCGGCGCGGGTGGAGCATCTTCCCCAAGGTCGGACGCTCCCCCCGCCGCCACCTCTCGAACGTGGGAAGGCAGTTGCTCCTCATGGGCGACGCCCGCCCCAGGCTCGTGTTCACCACAGGGTCGGGGTGGTGCCTGCCGGCCGTCCTGCTCTCGCATCTCTTCGGTGCCAAGTCCCTCGTGCTCGAATCCTTCTCGCGCGTGGAGGGGCCCTCGGGGTTCGCGAAGGTCGCCTACCTTTTCGCCGACCGTACCCTTGTCCAATGGCCCGAGCTCTCGGGCCGACTGCCCCGGGCGACCCTCGTCCGGCCCGTCTTCTCCGCACGAGGCGCGGGCGAGGACGCTGGGGGCCAGGGCACGTTTGTCACCGTCGGGACGCACGGCCGGGGGATGGACCGGCTCGTCGAGGCGGTTGATAAGCTCGCCGAAGCGGGCGCGCTGCCGGCGCCCGTGTTCATCCAGGTAGGGCCCGGCGCTTTCACGCCAAAGCACTGTGAGTGGACGAGGACTCTCGGGCGCGAGGAATTCTCAATGCGCCTTGCCGGGGCCAAGCTCGTGATCTGCCATGCAGGGGCCGGGATCATCGGCGAGTGCCTCGGACTCGGCAAAGTGCCGCTCGTTGTCCCCCGCGACCCCGCACGGGGAGAGGTGGTCGACGACCACCAGCGGCTGATGGCCCTGAAGCTTGCGGATGAGGGCCTCCTACGCTTGTGCGCGTCGGAGAGCGACATCGCCGCCGCCGTTCGTTCGCCCGCCTCCAACGTCGCGAGTGTCCGCAGTCAAAACGCCGAGGACGCCGAACGCTCCCTCCCTTCGGTCGCCTCGATCGTCCTCAAGGAGCTTGGTGGTTAGCGGTGTGCGGAATCTGCGGGATCGCGGGGCCCCACGACCGGGCCGACCTCGAGCGCATGGTCGACGTCCAGAGCCACCGCGGGCCCGACGACCGGACGGTCACATCGTTCGAGGGGTGCGGCCTCGGGTTCAACCGGCTCAGCATCATCGACGTGAAGGGCGGCCGCCAGCCCATCGCCGACGAGACGGGGCGCCACTCGATCATCTTCAACGGGGAAATCTACAACTTCCCGGAACTGCACCGCGAGCTCGAGGGCCTCGGCCACACCTTCTCGACGCACACGGACACGGAAACGATCCTCCACGGCTACGAGGTCTGGGGCGCGAAGGTCGTCGAGCACCTGCGCGGGATGTTCGCGTTTGCCATTTGGGACTCGCAAGAGAAGCGCCTCTTCCTGGCCCGCGACCGACTCGGCATCAAGCCGCTCTACTACGCGAAGCTGGGGCCCGCCCTCGCCTTCGCCTCGGAGCTCAAGGCGCTCCTCTCGCTGCCCGGCCTCCCGCGCGACCTCGACCTCGTGGCGATTGCCGAGTACCTCGGCGGGCGCTACGCGCTTCCGCCACGCACGCCGCTTGCGGCGGTCCGCCGCTTGGCCCCGGGGCACACGGCGACCTTCAAGGGTGGCGAACTGGTCATCTCGCCCTACTGGAAGTACACGCTCGGCGAAGCCTCGGCGGCCGACGAGATCCAGGTGGCCGCGCGCATCCTTGCCAGCCTCCAGGACACGATCCGGCGCATGCTGGTGAGCGAGGTTCCCGTGGGCTTTTTCCTCTCGGGCGGGCTCGACTCGAGCGCGGTTCTCGCCCTTGCCGCGCCGATGATGGAGGGGACGCCCCTCACCTTTACAGGCGTCTACGACACGGGCGACCCCACGATCTCCGAAGGGGGCTTCGCGCGCCTCATGGCCGACGAGGTCGGCAGCCGTCACCGGGAAGTCGAGGTGAAGCGCAAGGACATCCCGGCTCTCTTCGCGCGCGTCATCTGGAGCCTCGACGAGCCCCTCGTCGACCCCGCCTCCCTCCCCGAGTTCGCCCTTTCGATGGCAACCAAGCCGCACGCGACCGTAATCCTCGTCGGCGAGGGCTCCGACGAGCAGTTCGGCGGCTACGCGAACAAGTGGAGCCTGCTCAACACGCAGCGGCGAATCCAGCGCTCGGGCCTTGCCGCGCTGACTCGACGGCTTCCCTCGCCCGACCTGTGGCGGCTCGGGAAGCTTGCGCGCGGCATCTCGCTCCTGCGCGACGCGGCCGACCCCTCGCAGTTCTATTTCGACTCGAGCGCGCTCCTCTCGGCCGAGGAGCTGCGCGGCGTCCTCTCGGGCGACGAAATGGGCCGCGCGCGCGAGGCGTACCTCGCAGAACGCAAGGCGATCCTCGCGGAAGGGAACGGCACCTCCTCCAAGTCCCTCATCGACCCCTACCTGGTGTTCGACACGCGGGCCGTCCTGCCTTCGAACATCCTCCTGAAGGTCGACCGCACGACGATGGCCGCGAGCATCGAGGCGCGCGTCCCCTACCTCGATGAGACCATGCTCGCGGCCTCCCAGTCGATCCGCGGCGACCTCAAGTACCGCCCGGGCGTCGAGAAGTACATCCTGCGCAAGGCGGTCGAGCCCTACCTGCCCGGCGAAATCGCGTGGCGGCCGAAACAGGCGTTCCGCACGCCCATCGGCGAGTGGGTCGACGAGCTCCTCGCTCCCGCCGAGCGGCTCCTTGCCGGCGACGACGGCATGCTCTCCGCCTATGTGCGCCGGCAGGCGATCCACGAAGCCCTCGGCGCGTCGGGCCCGCACAATCGGTACGCCGCCCACCAGGTGTGGTCGTTCCTCACGCTCGAGGTCTGGATGCGCGAGTACCTGCGCGGCGAGACGCCGCAGAAGCTGGGGGCCGCATGAAGGTCGTCCAGGTCTGCGGGCCCTTCCGGCCCGACCGCGGCGGGATCGCGCGGGTGGTCGCCGCCTTGTCGGAGGGCCTGCGCAAGCGCGGTCACGACGTCTCCATCGTCTCCGCGATCGACGAACAGGCCGAGGCCATGGTTGGCGCCGAGGCCGTCATCGATCCCCCGCGGTTCCGCCCCGCACTCCTCCAAACGGTAATCGCCCACAAGCCCGACATCGTCCACGTTCACTGTTACTCTTCCTGGCTCCCGTTGAATATCATGGCTCTCCGTTTGCTTGGCTATCCTGTGGTCTTCACGCCCGAATTCCATCCTTGGGGGAGTCGCCCCCGCTGGAAGCGAACAATTTTCGACATGTTTGTCGGAAATCTGGTGTTTCGTGGCGTCAACGCTATCCACACGCTCACGGTCGGCGAATCCGACACCATCGAGCAGCGGTTCGGCATCAGGCGGGCGCAAATGACCGTTATCAGCGCGCCACTCCCGCGCCGCTTTTTGGCGGCTGGGGACTTTCCGCGCGGACGACCACCCGGCCCCAGGGCGCTATTGTTCGTCGGTCGCGTTGACGATCGAAAGGGCCTCGAATTCCTGTTGAGGGCCCAGGCCCGGTTAGAGGCAGATCCTTCATTCGGCGACCTTCAACTGAAGATCGTCGGAGACGTGAGCGACCCGTATGCCGACGAAGTGCGACGTTTGGTGCGTGAACTCGGGCTCCTGCGTACCGAAATTGTGGGCGGCGTGAGCGACACCTCCCTCGACGCCCTGTATAGGCAGGCATCCGCGCTGATTCTTCCGAGTTCGTACGAGTCCTTCGGGATGGTTCTGATCGAGGCCATGGCCAGCGGCTGTCCCGTCATTGGAACGAGCGTGGGAGGCATCCCATGGGTCGTGGCGGATGGCGAGAACGGCCTACTGGTGCCCTACGGCGATGCGGCCGCCCTGGAGGCGGCGATTCGGAAGCTGCTTGCGGATCCCGCCCTATCCATGCGGTTGGCGATTCTCGGAGCCAGCACGGTTCTCCGGTTCGACCAAGATCGCGTCGCCTTGCGTATGGAGGGGATGTACAAGCGCGTTCTTGCAAAGTCCCGAGCTCGGACAGGCTAGGATCATGGGGGTCAAGGCAATTCGTATTGCGTACATCTCCTCCTACCCACCCAAGCGCTGCGGGATCGCCGAGTACAGCGCGTCGCTCGTGGGCGCGCTCCGAAAGGCCGGCCACGAGGTCCTCGTTGTGGGCGACGAGCCCTCCTCGAGCGCCGATGTCTCCGTGGATCTCGGTTCTAGGGCGGGCCTTGCGCGCGTCGACGGTGCGCTTGCAACCTTCAAGCCAAACGTGCTCCACCTCCAGTGGGAGCCGGGGCTCTTCACGCGCAAGGCACGCCTGCGGGTGCCCAAGTGGTGGGCGCGCCACGCTTTCCCCCGCGTCGTCACGATTCACGCGCTTGCGACGGTCATCGAGGATTCGCCGCGCGGCCGCATGTCTGCGGCCCTTTCCCGCAAAGCCGAGGAGAAGCTCATTCAGGCGACACCCCAACAGATTTCCGTGCCCGCACCGCGCATGGCCGTCATCCTCGCCCAGAGGTACGGCCCGCGGCCAATCGCGGTCATTCCGCTGGGGCTCGAGCCGTTTTACCCGCCCCGCCCCGAGGTCGGGGCGGCCGCGCCATGCCTCTGCTTCGGCTTCATCACGCCGGGCAAGCGCCTCGAGGTCGTCGTGGCCGCCGCCCGGCTTGCGCCCGAGCGGCACTTCGTGATCCTCGGCGCCCCCGCGGGGCCGAGGGGGGAAAGCTACCTCGCCTCGCTCCAAGCAGATGCGGCGGGCCTTTCGAACCTCGAGATCCACCCGGGGTGGATCGACGATGCCAAGCTCGACGAATGGCTCGCGCGCGCCTCCGTCACGCTCCTGCCCGTCACGGCGGACTACCGCGCCTCGGCCGCGCTCACGCGCAGCCTCGGGCAGGGGGTTCCCGTCGTTGCGTCAAAAGGGTCTGCGATTGCCGGGCTCATCGAAGAGACGGGAGCGGGGGTCGTGGCCAAGGACGCGGGGGCCGCGGCGCTGGTTCAGGCGATCCGAGCGCTTGCGGGGGACCGGGAGCGGGTGTGCCAGGGGGTCCTGCGGGCGCAGGAGGCGTTTGGGTGGCAGAAGGTCGTAGCAGAATTTGGGCGCACGTATCAGAACGCGAACGACGTTCGCATCCCCGTCTCCCCCCAATGAGTGGTTCACCTCCTGGAAACGCCTGGGGCCCGACCCGAGCGCCGAACGGCGCCGCCGAGGAACTTGTTGAGGGGTGCTTTCATCTTGACCAAAAGGATGCGACGGAGAGGTTCAGGCATGAGACCGGAAACGCGAACCAGAACGAAGAAGGCCGACCCGTTTGGCGCAGTCGGAGTTGTCGGCCTCGGGTATGTGGGACTTCCCCTTTTCATCGCGTTCTCGAGGCGGATGCGCGCCGTGGGCGTCGACACGAACCGCGGCCGGGTTAACGCCCTGAAGAGAGGCGCTTCCGGCGTACCCGCCATCCGGCCCAAGGAGCTCAAGGACGCGTTTGCCCACGGTTCATCCATCACGATCGATTTTGCGCCGCTTAGAAGATGTGACGCGGTGATTCTTTGCGTCCCGACCCCCGTTGGGCACGGAAACGTCCCGGACCTCTCCGCCGTGCGTTCGGCGGCCCAATCCGTTGCCCGCACATTGCATCGGGGCCAGCTGATCGTCCTCGAATCAACGACATTCCCTGGAACAACAAGGGAGGTCGTCCTACCGATCCTGGAGGGATCCGGACTCCGGCTCGCCAAGGATTTTCACCTTGCGTATTCGCCTGAGCGTATCGACCCGGGCAATAGGAAGTTCGATGTCGTGAATACGCCGAAACTGGTCGGAGGTCTCGACGAAGAGTCCGCAGAGCGCGCTCGTGCTCTCTACGCGATGGCCATCAAGGCCCCTGTAATAGTTGTCTCATCGGCGGAAGTCGCCGAAGCCGCGAAAATCCTTGAGAACGTTTTTCGCAATGTAAACATCGCGCTGATAAATGAGCTATCCCTGGCTTTTGATCGGATGGGCATCAATACGTGGGAGGTCATTGAAGCCGCTTCTTCCAAACCATTCGGCTTCATGCCCTTCTACCCCGGCCCCGGGGTCGGGGGCCATTGCATCCCCTTGGATCCCTTGTACCTATCGTATCGGGCCAAACAATTCGGATTCACTCCGAGGTTCATCGAGCTAGGCCATCACGTGAACGAGTACATGAGCACCCATGCCGTGAATCTGGCCGAATCGGCAGCGCGGCGGTTGGGCCACGATTCTCTTCGCGGGGTCCGCGTCGTGCTCTGTGGTCTTGCCTACAAGCGCGACGTACCCGACACGCGCGAATCTCCTTCGCTGCTAATCCTGGATGAGCTTTTGTCAAGGGGTGCCCGGGTTCGCGTCCACGACCCACGTGCGCGAGCTCCCGAACGATTCCGCGTTCGCGTCCCCCAAGTCAAGAACCTCGGCGCCGCGCTGCGATGGGGTGAAGTGGCCGTTTTTGCGGTTGACCACTCCGCTTACAAATCCTACGGGATCCGACGGGTCCTGAAGGACCTCGGCATTGGCTGTGTGGTCGATTGCCGGCATCTTTTCCCCAAAGTGTCCGATCGAGTGGTCGGCATCGGGTACGGAAGACCCTGATGGTCGGGGACTTGGCAAGTGGAGGGTTCTACACATGGTAGACACGGACGTCCCCCAACGAATACACGCAGTAGAGCCCGGCAACCTCGTGGCCATCGGGAAACCCGGTGTTTCGATACGTTCTTGCGGA
>JBGPNV010000066.1:0-10755 GCA_041487695.1 Thermoplasmata archaeon
CAGAACGATGGTCGCGTAGCAGCCGCGGGGCAGTTCGAAGGTGAGGCGCAGGGCACCGTTCCCTCGGACCTCGACGGCTTCGACCGCGGCGTTCGCCGGGCGCATCGTCAGGGGTCGGCGCACGCCCTTTGTCGTGAGGCGCGACGCCTCTTCGATCATGAAGCTCTGGGGGCGCCGGCCGGCCGCTTCGAGCACGGCGCGCTCGACCTCGCCCATCGGGCCCCCGGCGAAGGGAGCCTCGACGCCCGGGACGAGCCCCGTGACCGCCGCGCGCCCGGCTTGCACCTGGCGCTCGACCTTGGCCAGGTTTCCATCGGTGACCGGCACCAGCTCATCTTCCCGCGCGCTGCCGCGCTCCTCGAGGGGCACGACGATGTCGCCGACAAGCGGGCGGTCGAGCGGGAGGTCGCGGCGCAGGCGCTCGGAGAGGATGCGGTTGAAGAGCTGCGACTGGTGCGCGTGGACAAACATGAGGACGAGGTTGCGCGGCAGCGCGAAGATGGCGTCGAGGGGCCGGTCGGGGGCCTGCACGAGCGATTCGAGCATCTGGCGCTCAAAGGAAAGTGTCGTGGGGACCCGGCGGACGAGGGCCGTGGGCGGTTCGCCCTCGCGGAACGCGCGCCGGAACGCCTGCGCCTCCTCGGATTCGAAGGCTGAGGGTGTCCCGAGGTACTCGGCCACGGCTTTGGCGAAGTCGCCGTCGACAATGGCGCTGCCGACGCGGTGCGTGACGGGCCGGAGGCTGCCAAAGCGCTGCGTGCCGAAGAAGTTCGCGAAGCCGCCGGCCGCGAAGGCCTCCGCAAACACGCCGCGCGCGGCCACCGCGGCCTGCGCAGCCTCGCCCCCAAGTTGCGTGACGGCAATCTCGAAGAGGTTGGCTTCGAGGTCGCCAAGGCTAAGCGAACGCACGGCCCGGAAGGACCGCAAGACCTCCACATCAGGCAGGTGGATGGCCTCGGGCGGCTCCCCGTAAAGGCGGAGCGTGATCCCCTGCGTCGTCACGGCGCGCTTGTCCTTCGTGCCGGCGAACCCCACCCGCGTCCGCGAGAGGTGCGCGGCGCGCGCGAGGCGGCCGGCGAGGCGGTTCGTCTCCCAATTCCGCGCGCGCACCTCGAGCGCGAGGTAGGCGCCGGCGGGGTCTTCGCGCGGCCACTTCGTCCGTTCGACAACGACGAAGTCCTCGGGCTCTTCCTTAATCCGCCCGCCCGTCCCCCGCGTGCGCGTGAGGTAGAATGCGATTCCGAGGTCGGCCTCCTCGGGAGGCGACTCGAGCATCGGGCCCTTCACGCGGGCGCCCCCCCTTCTCCCGGGGAGGGCCACACGGACCCGCCCTGCGGCAAGGCCCGCCTACGGCTCCTTCATCTTGTCGATCTGTTCGATCGCGGAGTCGAGCTCTTGCAGGATTTCGCGGGCGGCCGCGCGCAGGGCGTCGGCGGGCTTGCCGTCGCTCACCTTGACATAGAGGCGCTTCGCGTCGAACCACGGGTGCTCCGCGTGGTAGGTTGCGGCCTTCACCTTGGGGTTGCGAAGGAGCGCCGAGCGCAGGGGCTCGAAGAGCGTCTCCGTCTCGCCGGGGATCTCCACTTCGATCGAGTCCTTGTCCTTGGCAATCAACTTGACTTCCATCCTGGAATCTCCTCGGGGAAGTCTCGCAAACTCCGTTCGGATAAATACTTTGGGGGGTCGCGCGGCGGCGCTCTCCAGCGGGCGCGGGGGCCGGCGCGAGGCGCTCCGGCTCCTCGTCCCCAACACGAGATTTCTTCACGCACGCCCGCGTTTGGGCGCAGGTTGAGCGACGACGCGCAGAGGCTGGCCGGTGCTCGAGGCGAGACCGAGGCGCCGGCCCGAGGAGGGCCGGAGAGGCCGCCCTACGACCCGCGGGAGGGCCACATCCACGAAGGCCCCCTCTACCGGCGCTCCCACCCCTACCGCGCGTTCGTGATCATGACCGCGCCCTTCCTCGTCTTGTGGCTCGTCGTCGGCATCCCCTTCCTCGGCATCCCGGTGCTCCTCGTGCTCCTGCCCGTGGAGTTTGGCCGCATCGGCGGGCGGCGCCTCGCCCGCGGGGACGCGCTCTGGGTCGCCATCCCCGCGGCCTTTGCCGTAGCCACCTTCGAACTCGCGCTTGTCATCGCCGTCCTCCAGTCGATCCCGGGCGGCATCGTGGAAATGGACGCGCTCGGCCTCCTCGTGAGCCTCGCGTTCTTCGGCCTCAACGCGTTCTTCTTTTCCGTCGGCGCGCTCTCGACGGCGTTCGACCCCCACGCGACGGTCGAGCCGCCGCCGTTTGCCCCTGCGGCCCCCTGAGGCGCCCCCGCGTCATGCTCCGCCTTGTTGTTTCCCCGCCAGGGCGCGCGACGCCTTGGCCCGCCTCGACCCAAAGTGGCTCTCGTAGGCGATGAACACCAGCGCGAAGGCGATCGCAAGGCCGGCGGGGAAGCCCGTGAGGACGCGGCGAAGGTTGTCGCTCTCGAAGCCGAACACGTCCTGCATCCCGCCGTCGAGCGCGATGGGCACGAGGAGCGCGAGGTACGACCACCACGGGAGCATCACGACCGCGCGGTAGGCCCTCGACCTTGAAGGCAGGCAAAAGGCGAGGCCCACCACGGTCCCGACGAAGATCGCCACGTCGCGCGCGCAGAAGGGCATCTGGTTCCCGTTGAGGTCGAACGACCGCGACGCCTTCGTGTGGCAGGCGACGTCCCCGACCCGGTAGATCCACTGCGCGGGCTCGGGGAAGTGGCTCCAGACGCCGGCGTTGTCGACGACGCCGACGCTGCCGCTCAGGTCCCCCGTCGAGCCGGGCTGGAGGAGGAGCGGGCCTGCAAAGACAAGAGCCGTGAAGAGCAGGGACGGGGCAAAGGCGAGCGCCACACGCAGGTCGACGCGCCCGACGCCGGGCGGCGGCTCGAAAGGGAGCCTCGAGCCCGGCGGGTCGAGCCAACCGAAAAGACGCGCAAAGGGACCGGGCAGCTTCAAGCGGGTTAGGCCTCCCCGTCAGCGGCGCCGCTGGCGGCTGCGGCGGTTGGCCGGCGAGCGCCCGGCCCACGGCACTTCGTGGGACTCGGCCTCCAAGAAGCCCGTCTTCAGCGACCCCAGGATCGCGAGCGCGACGAAGGAGAGCAGGGAGCCGACCACGAAGCCCCAGGTGATCACGCCGGCCACGGCGCCCACGACGGCGACGAGGTACCGCCGGTGCGCGATGGCGCTGTAGCCCCCCAAAAAGGCGGCGACCGAACAGAGCAAGACCGCAAGGCCAAAGAGCACGGCGCCCACGGCGGGGTCGATGAACGAGGCGGGCCGCTCCGGCGGCACGACGACGGTCTCGTTGCCAGGGTTGAGTTCGAAGCTGACGATCTTGAGGATGAGCGGGCGCACCTCCACGGTCTTGCGCACGGTTTGGTACCCGGGTTTCGAGGCCTCGATCTCATAGGCGCCGGGCTTCACGGGGGCGAGGTAGTACCAGCCGAAACTGTTCGTCGTGTTCTCGTTTTGGCCGCCCACCACGCGGACGTCCGCGCCCTCTACGGAGGTCCCATCATGCTCGGTCACGGTCCCCTGGAGTCCCACGGGGTTTTGCGGCAGGTCCGTCGAATGCGAGGCGCCCGCCTGTTGGAACACGCCGACGGCGGTGACGACCCCGAGCGCGGCGGCTACGAGCAGCATCACGCCGGCCGCCGTGATTGCGCGCCTTCGCGTCCTTGCCGACGGCCGGACGATCAGGTGGTGGCGGGGTGTGCGGAGCCGGGGCGATTCGTGCGCCGCGGACTTCCCGCTGCTCGCAGGCCCTGCAGGACCAGCCGTCCCCGCCTTTCCGAGGGCCGGCGCCCCGCCTTCTTGCGCCGCGTCCGGGTGGCCAAGGTCGTGCGGCGGCTCGCCGCTCATGGGGACCCCCCCTTCGGGGCCTCGGGCTTGTCGCCCTCGGACTTTGGCGGCTCCCCCTTGTCGGCCGCACCCTGCTCGAGGTCCCCCTCGTCGCCGTCCTCGTCGGCCGCTGCGCCGCCTTCCTCGTCGTCACCGCCGGCGCCTTCGTCGTCGTCTTCGTCCTCGTCATCCTCCGCGTAGAGCGCCGGCCCGGTGCCCGGGCTGAAAAGGGAGCGCCGGTCGGCAAACGACTCGCGCGCTCCCCGCAGGAGGATGTATGCCACCAGCCCGAGCAGGGGGCCGAGGTAAAATCCCACGGAAAGGAAGGCGCCGACGGACCCGAGCACGGCGTGGCCGTAACGCCTTCGCGTCCTCGACGCCATGAATCCGAGCGCGTTGAGGGCCACACCCACGCCAAAGATCGCGAGGCACGCCTCGACCGAAGCGGTCCTTGCGCCCACCGCGTCCTCGAAATTCGGGCCGTCTCCGCGCTGGACGAGCAGGTGGAACCCGTTGTACAGGGAGGGCGCGCTGCCGGTTTGTGGAAGGATGAAGAGCGCGAAGGTCGTGTTCCGGTAGCCCTCGGCGTCGATCCGCACGTGGACGGCGCCTGAAGGGACGCTGGGGAGGGTGAAGTTCCCGGTCGAGTCGGTCGTCGTCGACAGGGTGGTGTTCTCGAGGGTCACGGTCGCGTTCACGACCGGCGCGTCGCTCGTGTAGTCGAGGACGTTCCCAAAGACCGTGCTTGGGACGCCGTTCGGCGGGAAAGCGGCAGCGATGTAGAGGCCCAACCACGCCAGGCCGAGCAGGAGGCAGAAGCCGAGTAGGTAGCTGCCGAGCCGCACGCGCCGCTCTCGGTGCTCCGAAAGCTCCTGGGGTCGCAGGGGGGCGGGCCGCTGGCCTCGAGGCCCTGCGCCGCCGGGCCGGGGCGAAGCCGTAAGGCCGGCTTCCCTTGCCACGCGGATGGGCTTGCCTTCGGCCAACGGACGCCTCCTTGACCAGGCTTCACACGAAGACCTTGACTTGCACGAGGTCGCCGTCCTTGAGCTTCAGCGAGCGGCGGAGGTGCTTGCGGGAGATGATCTCCATCACATCGCGGTGGTGCGTGCGCAAGGGCATAATGACGGCGCCGTCGATGCCGCTCAGATCGCAGCGGAAGAGCTTCGCGCCCCCGAAGGTGCGGTTCTTGTCCGTGAACCCTGCGATCTCCATGCCCTTGGCGGCTTCGAGGAGCTGGAGCTTCCCGAGCTCCTCCCCTTCAAGGCGCACATTGAGCGTCCCCGGGACCGGGCGGTGGCCGAGGTGTGTCTCGAATTGGCTCGCGTAGCCCTCCTGCGACATGTAGTAGGCTCCCTCGCCAAGGCCCGTGGAGACCGCGCCCTCGAGGTCGACCGTCTTCTGGGGCTCGAAGATGCGCCGCAGGTCCGCATGTTCGTGCGCCAGGGCCGCCACACCGGCCTCGGTGAGCGTGATGTGCTGCTTGCGCGAGGTGATGTCGCGCTTGATGAGCCCGAGCTTCAAGAGTTCGAGGAGTGTGGCCGAGGCCGCCTGCTGCGAGACCCCGAGCGTGCCCGCAAACTCCCTCGAAGAGATCCGCACGCTCTTGCGTGTGCCTCCAAGGAGCGCGAGGTGCTTGAGAGCGTAGAGGTGCTGGAGCTTGACGCCCTCGCTGCCCATTGCGCGGCCAGCCACCGGGGCCGATTTAAAGTGTGGCGCGGACGGCCCCCTTTAACTGCCCGGGCCGCCTTGGCGCGCGCTGATGTCCAGCCGCCGGAAGCGCGTCCTGCCAGAATACGAGACCTTCGTGTTCGGCCAGCCGCGCGCCAAACAGTTTGCCTGGAGCGACATCCGGCCAGTCCTTTCAGCCGAGCGCGTGCAGGACAAGGTTTTCCACCGGGCCTCCTTCATCACGATCGACGACCCCGATTCGTTCTACCGGAGGAAGAAGACGGCGATTGCGAGGATTACGAGCGTCGGCGACACGTCGAAGGACACCCTGCTCGCCTACGTCCAGGCCTTCCCGGACTTCGACCGCATGCACCCCTTCTACCGAGAGCTTTGCGGGACCCTTGTCGACGTGGGCCGAATGCGGGCGGACCTGAAGCGACTGCAGCGGTGCGCGGAGCTCATCTCGGGCGTGTGCCAGAAGAACCTCCGGCAGATGCAGCGGGCCGGCCGCGTGGACTTCCTCGAACTCAAGCGCAAGGAGGTCTACGGGCGTGTAGGCTCGATCATCCAGGAAATCGCCCCCGCGCTTTCAAGGCTGGAGGGCGCCCGCCGGAAGCTGCGCGAGATCCCCACGCTCGAGGTCGACCGCCCGATCCTCGTGGTCGCGGGCCTGCCCAACGTGGGCAAGTCAGCTCTCGTCGCTCGGATTTGTTCGGCGAAACCGAAAATCGCGCCCTACCCATTCACGACGCAAGGGATCATTGTGGGCCACGGCGAGATCGGCGGGCGCACGGTCCAAGTCGTCGACACGCCGGGGATCCTCTACAGGCCCGCCGACGAACGCAACGCGATCGAAGCGCGCGCGCTGGCGGCCGTCCGGCACTTGGGCGACCTCGTCGTGTTCCTCTTCGACCCCACCGAGGGGGCCGTCGGGAGCATGGAGCAGCAGGAGAACCTCCTCACGGAAGTGCGTGGGCTCTTCAAGGAGCGGATGATCCTCGAAGTCGAAAACAAGGTCGACGTCGTCCGGGTGAAGTCTCCGCGGATGAAGATCTCGGCGCTCACGGGCGAAGGGGTCGAGGAGCTTGTCCTGCACCTCACCACGGTCTTGCCGGCGCGCAGCGGCATCCCTAAGTGGGCGGCGGAAGAGGAGTGAGTTCCATGAGAAGGGCTGACCCAACCTATTTGTGGGCGCCCGCGGGATGGCCGCTTCCCTCGCGCGCTTCGCGCGCGGCGGATGGGGTGCGAATTTGCTTGCCGACGACTCCGGCCCCGCCGCCAGCCCTTCCATGAAGGCCTACTTCCGCAGGCTCGAAGAGCAGGCGGACCGTGCGATGGCCATCGCACGCGCGGCTCGAGCCGAGGGCTGGGACCCCGAACTTCGCGTCGAGATCCCCGTTGCCCACGACCTGGCCGAGCGCGTCGAGAACCTCGTGGGCCCGCCCGGGGTCGCGCAGCGGATCCGCGCGCTTTCGCGAACGATGAACCGCGAAGAGGTCTCGATCGCGGTCGCGCGAGAAGTGGTGAACAAGGTCGGCGCGCGCTCGCGCGAGGACGCCGTCGACCAGGCGGTCCGCACGGGCCTTGCGATCCTCACGGAGGGCGTGCTCGTCGCACCCCTCGAGGGCATGACAGGGGTCAAGATCAAGCAGAACGCGGACGGCAGCGAGTATGTCGACCTCTACTTCTCGGGGCCGATCCGCGCGGCCGGCGGCACGGCGCAGGCCCTCTCGGTGCTCATCGCCGATGTGGTCCGGCGCGAGTTGAAGATCGGCGCGTACAAGCCGACCTCGCAGGAGATCGAGCGCTTCAAGGAAGAGATCCCCGCCTACAAGACCGCCCAGCACCTCCAGTACACGCCGACGGCCCAAGAGGTCGCGGTGATCGTCTCGAACATGCCCGTTTCCGTGAACGGGGAAGGCACCGAGAAGGTCGAGGTCTCAGGGAACCGGGACCTGCCGCGCGTCGAAACGAACCGCCTGCGAGGAGGGCCGTGCCTCGTGATTGCGGAGGGCCTCTGCCTCAAGGCGCCGAAGGTGCTGAAGCACGTGCGCCGGCTTGGGCTCGAGGGGTGGGACTTCCTCGAGCAGATCGAGGGCTTGCACAAACCCCCGGCGCCGGAGGCTCCGGCGGCCGCGAGCCGCCCGGCCGCACGGCCCTTGTCGGCAGCGGAGGGGGCGGCGGTTTCCGAAGACCGGGAGGGAGAGGACGAGGATGACTCGGAGGAGGACGGGGCCGAGGAGCCCGCGGAGCCCGAGGAATCCGTCAGCAAGGAGCTCAAGGCGGAGTACGACACGAAGGCCGCGGGCGTACCCCTGCTTGCCCGCGGGCCGGCTCGCTACATCAAGGACTTGATCGCGGGGCGTCCGGTCTTCTCGCACCCGTCGCGCGTCGGCGGCTTCCGCTTGCGGTACGGCCGCGCGCGCACGACCGGGCTCGCGGCCGTTGCGGTCCACCCGGCGACGATGTTCGTCGTGCGCTCCTTCCTGGCCGTTGGCACGCAGATGAAGATCGAGAAGCCAGGAAAGGCCGGGGCGGTCACCCCCTGCGACACGATCGAGGGGCCGATCGTCTCGCTTCGAAACGGCGACGTCGTGTCCTTGCAGACCGTCGAGGCCTTCCGCCGCGTCGAGCGGGAGGTTGAGGAGATCCTCGACCTCGGGGAGATCCTCATCCCCTTCGGCGAATTCGTCGAGAACAACAAGGAGCTCGTCCCGGGCGCGTGGTGCTTCGAGTGGTGGGCCGGGGAACTCGCCTCGAAGGGCGGGGGCTCGCCGGAGGCCGAACGGCACCCGAGTTTTGCGCGGGCCCTTGCGCTCTCCCGCGACTACGGCGTCGCGCTGCACCCCGACTTCACTCTCTTTTGGCACGACCTGACGGCCGCGGAGGTGGCGGAGCTTGCCGCGGCCTTCGCCGCGGGCGGCCATCTCGATGCGGGCGTCCTCTCCGTTGCCGAAACGCCGCAGCTTGTCGAACTCCTCCGAAAGCTCACCGTCCCCTACCACCGCCTTGCCGGCCGACTCGCGCTCGACGTGGACGGGCAGGCGGTCGCCGCCTCCCTGGGGCTCGAAGCCGGGGACGGCACCGCCCTGCGGCAAGCGCGCAAGCTCGAACACGAGGTGCCGGCAGGCGCTCCGGGCAACGAGGCCGTGGCCTTCCTCCTCGGCGTGACAGTCCGGCCCAAGGCGCCCACGCGCATCGGCGCGCGGATGGGGCGGCCCGAGAAGGCCCGGGAGCGTCAAATGAAGCCGCCCGTCCACGTGCTCTTCCCCGTCGGGGCCGCCGGGGGCGCCCAGCGGCTTGTGCGGCAAGCCGGGAGCGGTTCGGAAGTGACCGTTGAGGTCGCGAACCGGCGCTGCCGCGCCTGCGACCGAAAGGGCCCGATGCCCCGCTGCTCTTGTGGCGGGCTCACCGTGTCGATCGGCGAAGACCCCGTCGAGATGCGCATCGACATCCACGCGATGCTCGAGCAGGCCAAGAGCGACCTGAAGCTGCGCCAGCTCCCCGATGTGAAGGCCGTGCGCGGGCTCATCTCGCATTCGCGGATCCCCGAGGCGCTCCACAAAGGGATCCTGCGCGCGCGCCACGACGTCACGATGTTCCGCGACGGGACGGTACGCTTCGACCTCACGGACGTCCCCGTCACGCACATACGGCTCCGCGAGGTCGCCCTCACACCGACGCGCGCGAAAGACCTCGGCTACGACAGGGACTACCTCGGCGAGCCGCTCCATTCGTCCGAGCAGGTCGTCGAGCTGCGCCCTCAGGACCTCGTCCTTTCGAAGGCCTGCGGCGAGTACTTGGTGCGGGTCGCGGCCTTCATCGACGACGAACTCGAGCGGCTCTACCACATGGATGCGTACTACCGCGCGAAGAGCCCGCAGGACCTCGTCGGCCAGCTCGTCATCGGGCTCGCCCCGCACACCTCGGGCGGGGTGCTCGGGCGCATCATCGGCTTCACGCCGTCCTTCGTCGCCTACGCGCACCCCTTCTTCCACGCCGCGAAGCGGCGCAACTGCGACGGCGACGAGGACTGCGTCATGCTCCTCCTCGACGGCTTCCTGAATTTCTCCCGCCGGTTCCTGCCATCGTCGCGCGGGGGGCAGATGGACGCGCCGCTCGTCCTCTCGCTCCGCATCGACCCGAACGAGATTGACAAGGAAGCCCACGCGATCGACGTGGGCGCACGCTACCCGCTCGAACTCTTCGAAGCGGCCGCCGCCGGACGGCACCCGAACGAGGTCGTGAAGCTCATGGACACAGTCGCCTCGCGGATCGGCACGCCCGGCCAGTACGAGGGCTTCGCGTTCACACACGACACCTCGGACATCAGCGCCGGCCCAGCGCACTGCGCCTACTCGACGATGGGTTCGATGGTCGACAAGATGGAGGCGCAGCTCGACCTCGCCTCACGCATCCGCGCGGTCGACGCGGCCGACGTGGCGGCTCGCGTGATCGAGACCCACTTCCTCCCCGACCTGGTCGGCAACCTCAAGGCCTTCTCGCGTCAGGGTGCGCGCTGCGCAAGCCAAGCCTGCGGGCGCAAGTACCGCCGCATCCCGCTCAAGGGCTGTTGCCTCGGGTGCGGGGGGGAGCTCACGCTCATGGTCCACGAGTCCTCCGTCAAGAAGTACCTGGAAGTGACGAAAGCGATGGCGGCCAGGTACGAGGTGCCGGAGTACATCCGCCAGAGGGTCGTGCTCGCCGAGGAGTCGATCCACGCGCTCTTCGAGAATGACAAGGTGCGGAGGGCGAAGCTCGACGACTTCCTCGGCTGAAGGCCGGCGGGGCACGCGCGCTGATTATTCGAGAGTTTGAGGAGAGGTATCGCGCAAGGTTCAAAGCGTCCAAGCCAGGCCCTTGGGCCCGTGCCTGTCCCAATTCGTGATGGCGACGTCACCGTTCTCGCGGAACTCGCCCGCGAATCGGAGCGAATCATCGACATCCATTTGAGGGCTTTTGAACGGGCGGAAGAGAGGTCCGACCGCTTGATGAGCCTCGGCCTTGCCGTTCTGGCAGGTGGTTTGTCTTTGGGGGCGTTTGTGGCCGACCGAGACCCCAGTTGGACGCGAAACGCGTCCCTTGCCCTCGTAGCGTCCGGCGCTTCCCTCAACCTGGGCTCGTTGATGCTGTTCCTCCGGGCATCACCCGGGCTCCTCGAGCACCACGACGTCAGGCCGGGACCGTCGCCGTCCGCACTGGCGCGGCGCGCAATCAGGGAGC
>JBGPNV010000067.1:0-10540 GCA_041487695.1 Thermoplasmata archaeon
ATGTCTCCCCACCCCCGCGCCCCTTGGGGCCGCGCTGGCGTCCGGTTCTCCTTGCGTTCCATCTTGGCCAGAGGGTCGGCAAGAATCCCGGCTCGCGCACGCTTCCCTTGGGGGCGCGGGGGGTAGGGTGGGGGTGCCGAAAGGAGGGTGAGCTCCTTGTCGGGGGGACCCCGAAAAGAGGGAACTGCGGGTCGTGGGCTTCAGGCGCGAGTCACGAACCGAGGGGGAGGGGCAGGCGACGTGAAGGGAGGACCGCAAGGATCAGGGGCGCGGAAGGGAGCGCCTTGTCCCGGTCGTGAAACAACCGTTCCTCGACGGCTGGTGCTCTCGCACCCGGCTCCAACTCAGTCCTCGCGTGTCGCTACCGGGCCGGGGCCCACGAGTTCGAGGAGCCGTGCGACACTGGCTGTCGTGAGCCGGGGGACCGCGGGGATCGCGTCAAAGTCCTTGTCCAGAGACCAGATGCCGAGGGCTTGGTGCTTTAGCGCAGCGGCGACGAACGGCACGTCGGAGGGGTCGCGGGAACCGATCAGCGCGTGGGCGACGGCGAACTCGGGGTCGTCGGGCGTGATCGCGACTTCGGCGACCGCACGCATGATCCAGCCGACCGTTTCCTCCGCCTGCGTCTTACTCAGGCGCACTGCGACCGAGATCGCGGGCAAGTGCTCGAGGAGCTCCGCGCGGGCGTGCGAAGGGGTGATCCACTCGACACCGAGGGTCAGCAGCACTCGGCGAACGCGCGCGTCCCGCAAGGTGGCGGCAAAAAGGACGCTCGTGTCCACGACGACCTTCACTAGGCTTCCCGCCGGGCGTGGTCTTTCATGATCTTCTCATAGATGCCCTTGCGCGCGCGCCGCCCGAGTTCAATCGCCATATCCTCCGTCATCGTGGAGTTCTTCGTGAGCTCGTCGAGCCGCTTCAGCCGGCGCGCGTACTCCTCAACAGTGGCCCTCGCGAGCTTCTCATACTCGGGGTCTGACTTGAGGATCGCCTCAGCGTCCTTGGAGATCGCCAGGCTCCCCACCTTCGTCGCTGCCATCACGATCACCTCGGCCAGCCGTCAGATAATGCTTTCTCTCTGCGCGCGGGCGCATTGGGCGCGCTTTTGCTCATGATACCCCGCCCCTCGACCGCCCGGGCTCCTCGCCCCGCGCGCTCCCTTCACCGGGGGCGCGCGTGCCCCCTCGGCTCGGGCGCGAGGCTTTGGCCCGGGACCCGGCGAGGATAGAGCGTACGCTCTCCCCACGTCCCAATGAGGATCGACCGACCCTCTGGCCGGGGCGGGGAGTGCCTCGGGAGGGAGAAAAGCCTTGCGCGGTCGGGTTCGCGGCGAAGACGTTGCCCAACTCCGATTCAGGGGCGCGGCTTCGCTTCCTACGTTTCATGCGAGGTTGCCTCCTTTCGGTGAAATGTCTCCCCACCCCCGCGCCCCCCTTGTCTGCGAGCTCCCGAGTCTTCGTGCCGTCGATCTTGGCCAGAGGGTCGGCAAGAAGCCCGGTCGCGCACGCTTCCTAAGCGGGCGCGGGGGTTGGGGTGGGGCTGCCGGCAGGCGGCGCCCGGGTGGGGAGCCGCACGTCGGGGGGACCCCGAAAAGAGGGATCTGCGGAACGTGAGCGTGACAGACAACCGAGGTTCACGAGTTGGGCCGAAAGGCCTCTGGGCAAACTCAGGGGTCGGCTGCGAGTTCCGCCCGGCGTTGCCCTATTCTTCTTCGGACGGCCCGGATAGGTCGAGCAGGCGCTCGATTCCTGCCGTGGTGAACCTGGGGACGCCCGGAATTCCGTCAAAGTCCTTGTCGAGCGACCAGACGCCGAGCGCGCCCAACTTGATTGCGGCGCCGACGAAAGGGATGTCGGAAGGGTCGCGGCGGCCGATGAGGTCACGCGCAAGCCTCGATGCAGGTTCTTCCGGTCGCAGATCGATCTCGGTTGCCCTCCCCAGGATTTCCACAACGAAGAGTCTTGCGTCCATTGGCCGTGCCTTGAGACGTCGGGCAAGTTCGTCGATCCGGTCCAGGACTTCGCCCCGTATCTCCGAGGGGACCACCCATTCGATCCCATTTCGGAAAAGGAGGCGGCGTACCCGGGAGCGGCGGCCCATCCCGGCCACGAGGACGCTGCTGTCCACGATGACGCGCAAGGGGAACCCCCCCCCTCACTTCTTGGCCTTGAATCGGCGGTAGGCGCCTCGGCGGATCTTTCGTCCGATGGCCACCGCGTCGGCTTCGGTGATGGTCGATTCGGCCGCGAGCTCGTCAAGGAGTTTTAGGCGACGGGCCGTTTCCTCGAGGTTTGCTCGGGCCAGGTTCTCGTAGGCTGGGTTTGCCTTGAGGATCGCCTCGGCGTCCTTTGAGATCCGGAGGGTGCCCAATCTCGTTGCGGCCATTGAGTCGTCCTCCCTGTGCGGCGTGATAAGATTTTCCATGCGGCCAGGCGGGGCCAGATCTCGCCCCGCGCGTCCCCCAGCGGGCCGGCAAACACGACGTTCGAGTCGACGACGAGCCTCATGGGAGCCCGTGCCTTTTCGCGATCCCCCTCTTGACGAGGCGGTCAAGCTCCCCGATGTCCTTTTGGGTGAGCTTGCTCTTCTTGGCGATGGCATCGGCGATGGCGAGCGTGCGCAGGTGGTCGTGGATCGCGTTGCGGATCACGGCGCTCCAGTTGACCTCGTCGTGCTCTCCCATCGCCTCCTTGAGGTCGTCGGGGATGGCAACGGTCACGTTCGGCATGGGAAGCTCACACGTTTCCACATGATTGCACATGAATATACATATTCATTTTAAGCGGGCGGATCCGGCCAGGTCCCTTCAAATCCGACCGCTCCCTCTCACCGCCCCGCGCGCTCCCTTCACCCCGGGGGTGCCCCCCGGTCGGTTCGGGCGCGGGCGCTTGGCCGCCCGGTGTGGACGTAAGGCGTCCGCTCACGTTGCGTCCCACGTGAAGGTCGACCGACCCTCTGGCCGAAACGGGAAGTTGCCAATCGGGATATGAGGATTGCGCGAAAGGATTCGGCGCGGGCACGATCTTCGCCTCCGGTGGGGGCAACTTGGGGTCTCTTCCGGCTTGAAAGGGGCGCCGAATGTCTCCCCACCCCCGCCTCTTCCAAGGAAAAATTCGGGCATCTGCCCGCCCGCGGGCCGCGGCTCAGCGCCCATTCACTGGCCCCCCGCCAAGCTTCAATAACCCGGACGCCAACGACGCCCCCGTGCAAACCGCAGGCCGCCGGGGGGAATCACGCGCAGAGCGCGCGGACGGCCACCTCCTCTTCGCGCGCGAGGAGGCCGCTGTCGGCTACGAAAAGAAGGACGCGCGCCGCATCCGGGACGCGACCGAGAAGGCTTGGCTTGCCGCGTGCGAGGCCGTTGACGGCGCCATGGAGCGCCACGGCGTGCCCATCGCGGCGGGCCCGATGGCCCACTCCGACCGGCGCGAGTTCCTGGAGAGCGTGGACCGCGAGCTTGCCAAGGACATGGCCTTCTTCGCAGCAAAGCTCCACGGGGACTGTTTCTACCAGGCCCGGTGCCCCGCGCCTGCCGGAATGAATACCGCGCTGGCGGAAGTCGAACAATTCCTGGCGGCGGTCAAAGCCCTCTAGCAGGCCACGGCAGAGCCTTTTCGGCCTGCTCCTCGGCGAGCGCCTACCACCCGCCTGGCCACTTCACAATGAAGGGGCCCAGCGGGAGCGACTTGCCCCTGTCATGAAACACGCGCGTCGCGCCGTCCCGCGCGAGGCCGGCGAAGACCGTCCCCTCTTGGGATTTCCATCGTGGGGTCGCGTCTTCCCTGGCTTCCCACGGCGTCTCCTTGGGGTGAGATGTCTCCCCACCCCCGCGCCCCTTGGGGCCGCGCTGGCGTCCGGTTCTCCTTGCGTTCCATCTTGGCCAGAGGGTCGCCAAGAATCCCGGTCGCGCGACGCTTCCCTTGGGGGCGCGGGGGGTAGGGTGGGGGTGCCGAAAGGAGGGTTGCTCCTTGTCGGGGGGACCCCGAGGAGGGGGATCGGCGGGGACCTGCTCCCGCCGGGAGTGCGTGGGAGGTCGGGCGTTGGGAGAGGTGCCGTGAGTGGAGCGCGCCGGGTCAGCGCAAGGCGCAAGACTCAGCCGGGCACCACAGAAAGCCCTTCGACCTTGCGGAAGTCGTCATCAAACGTCCCGACGTGTCCCGCGTCGCGGTCGCGCGCGATGGCCACGACCGCACAGTCTGCGAGGGACATCTTGGTCCGACGCTGCGTTCGGAAAAGGTCCACCGCGCGGGCGAAGTAGGGCGAACAATGGACGAACTCGGCCTCCCGGGCTTCGATCAAGGTTCGCGCGCGTTCGCATGCGACGTCAAGGCCGCAGCGGGACGCCAAAACGGTCACCGTCTCCAAGTAGATGTACTCGGGGAGGAGGGGGAGTCCCCACTCGCCTGCCGCGATCCGCTTGTAGGCGCTCTCCGCAGCCTTGTGGTGGGCGTCCCGAATGTTATGCGCGGCGATGAGGAGGCTTGAGTCGAGGACGATGATCCCGCTCACGCTCCGTACACGATCTCGTCGATCTCATCGCTGAGGTGCTCGGTCCCCTTGCCGAAGTCGAAGGGCTTGAGGTCCAGGAGGCTGCCCTTCTTCTCGAAGGGCAGGGCCCAAGCCGTGTAGACCTTCATGGCCTCGGTGAGGGCTTCGCCCACGGTCTTGCCCTCCGCGGCGGCACGTGCCTTCAGGCGGCGGAAGACACCCTCGTCAATGTTCCGAATTGTCGTGTCCATGCGAACCAAAATCACCCTTGTATTACAACGTAATAAATGTGTGCCTCAAGGGTCGAGACCGCGCTCTCCCCGCCCCGCGCGCTCCCTTCACCGGGGGCGTGCCCCCTCGGCTTGGGCGCGAGGCTATGAGCCCGGGACCCGGCGGGGTTGAGAGCCTGCGCTCTCCCCCACGTCCCAATGAGGATCGACCGACCCTCTGGCCGGGGCCGGCAGTGCGGGGCGGGGGAGAAAAGGCTTGCGCGGTCGGATTCGCGGCGAAGACGATCGCTTGCGCGGGGTCGCGAAGAGGGGTCGCGGCCTTCGTCTCATCAGGGACCGCCTCGTTTGGCTGACAATTCCTACCGCCCTTGCCTCACCGCGGGAGAGGCACCCCTGCGACTCCCCACCGCCGGGGGCGGACGCCACGCAGGGCTTCGGACCGACCGGGTCCGCTCGCGCGCTACAGGTGCGCCTCGGACTCCGTGAGCGTGGCCAGCGCGAGGCTCGCGGGGACAAGGTCGATCCCTTCACCCGCGTCCAACTCGTAGTCCTCGCGGGTGAGCACGAGCAGGCGCTTGACCCCCTCGATCCGGGCGATGTCGGCTGCGCGGACGTCGGCCTGCCACTTGGCCTCGACGCCGAAGCGCCCTCCCTCGAGAACGGCATCGACCTCCCGGCCTTTGAGGTCGTAGGCGAAACCGATGAAGGAATGGCTGTCGCGCCGGTACGGAACCTCGCCGTTCCGGATTAGGTGGGCTACGACCGTGCTTTCGATGGCGCGGCCCATCTCGCCCTCGTCTTCTAAGAGCCGGGCTGCGAGCTCGTCCGGGGCGACCCCCTTGAGGTGCGATTCGAGGGCCAAGCGGAGCAGGGGGTCGGCAAGATGGAACTTCTTCTCGCTGCGCGGCCGCGGCCGGCCCGTTTTCGGATCGATCGGCTCCAGGACGTGCAGGAGGAAAGACCCCTCCATCACCGCAAGGTAGTCGATCACCGTGTGGTGGCTGAGGTCTACGGCACGGCCCAGCGCTTGGTAGCTGCACCGTTTTGCCTCGCGGTCGAGCAAGGCTTGGAGGAGCCGTGTCGCCGTCGCCGGGTTGCGCGGTGGACGGCCCACGTCCCCGACGGCGTCCCGCACGAGGGTTTCGGCGAGTTCGGGGTCAATGCGCGGCGGGGCCCCTCCCGCGGCGAAAACGCCCTCTGCGGCACGGGGGTACCCTCCAACCACGAGGTACATTGTGAGGAGATAGTCGAGCTCGGCGATGAAGGGGACCAACACGCCCGAAGCCTTCGGGATATCGTGGACGGACGGTGCCGCCGAATTCGGCCGGCGAAGTTCCTTCGCCAGGGCACGCAGCGACCGTGAGAACTCGGCGTTGCGGCTCGCCTTGGCAAGCACGGGCGCGACGGCCGCCCCGAACCTACGGAGGCCTAAGGGGCGCAGGAAGCGCGTGTTGCCCTCGAGCCCTCGTCCCGGCAGTTGCTCGGACTCGGTCCGCAGGGCGAAGCTGGAGGAGCCCGTGGAAAGAATGGGAAACCTCGACGTCGTCCCCTGGTCAGCAAGCCGCTTGATCTCGTGGGCGAAGGAGGGCAGGGCCGTGATTTCGTCGAAGAGGAGCACGCCACCCGCGCTGGCCCGGTGCTGGGCCAAGAACAGGTCGAGGGCACGGCGGAATTCCCCCGGCGAACGGAAGGTGTCCGCCGAGAGGTAGAGGATCTCTCGCGCAGGCACGCCGCCGGCGATCCACTGTTGGATGGTCCTTTTCAGGTAGGTGGTTTTCCCCACCTGACGCGGCCCGAGGAGGACGAAGACCTTGCCGCGCGGGCCGCCCTTGCCGGGCCGGATCTTCGTGGCGAGCGGCGCGCGCTCAACCTTGAGCGGCGCGTCGCGGAGACGGCGCAGGTGTGGGTCGGCTCGGTCGAAGGCGTTCGGGGAGGCCCAATGCGGGTTCTGGCTGGCGATTTCGGCGAGGCGCACGGTGGGCCATCGGGCGCCCTTGGTATAAGCTTTGAGAATTGTATTGCTCAAAATTCGTATTTTTTGGGCAATCAAATACCCAAACTTTTCGCTTTTTGGGCATCACCCTCTCCGGCGCCGTGGGCGAGAGCTGCGTGTGCATGGAGGCACCTGCGGGGAAGTCCAAGCGAGTCCTTGAGGCGACCAGAGGGCCGGGGCCGGGGGCGGGGGACTTCGCCTCCTGGTCGCGGGTTGTCTCCCCACCCCCGCGGCCCTTGGGGCCGCGCTGGCGTCCGGTTCTCCTTGCGTGCCATCTTGGCCAGAGGGTCGGCAAGAAGCGCGGCTCGCGCACGCTTCCCTTGGGGGCGGGGGGGGTAGGGTGGGGGTGACGACGCGGCGGCGCCCGCGTGGGGCGCCGCTTGGCCGGGGGGACCCCGAGGAGGGGATCTGGCCTGCCCTTGGGGCAGGAGAAGCAGGCGGACGAGACGGCGGGGCTTGGCCCGCGCTCGAACCATCGATCACCGCTCGAGGAAAGGGCGAGCCCAGGCGTAGAGCCGTTTCGCACGCTCGACCACCTCGCGCGCCTCGTATTCAGTGGGGAGCCGGTCCTCGTACTCGAGGAGGTTCTTCACTGCAAGGACTCGCTTGAGCTACTTGGCGTGCTCTTCCGCCCCCTTGGCGCCGCACCGCCCAAGCAACGCCACCGCAGCCCCGTGATCGGGACCGGTCGACCGCAGGCCGAGCCTCGCCACCGTAACGGCGTCCGCGACGGCGATGGCCGCCTGAACCGCCGCCACGCCGCCCGCGATCGCATGACTTCGGGCTTCGGCGTCCGCCACGGAATCCCGGAGCTCGTCCGCGCGCTGGAGGTAGACCCGGCGCTTGGGGGCGTCGACCTTTGTCGTCCGCTCGCGCTTGGCCACGACGCATCGCCTCCGTCAGGGAGAGCCGGCGGCGAGGAGTTCGCCTTCCGCTTCGGCCTTGCCCACGAAACCGCGACCCGTGCGGGCCCTCCACTCACGCCTCGTGAGGACGATTACATTCACGGGGTTTCCGAAGCGACGGCGCACAAGCTTGTCCAGGTCAAAGTCGCTTTCCTCGGCCTTCCTCTTGGCGCTCTCGTCCCGGACAACCAGGAGGAGGTCAATATCGCTGGCGGGCTTCTCATCCCCGCGTGCAATGGACCCGAAGAGGCGCGCCTCGATGAGGCCTTCCTGACGCCGCGCCCAACGGATAAGCGCGGTACGCAACTCGCGTTTGGACGCCCGGTCAATCTGGAGGAGAGGGGCAAGCGCCCCCACGAGGACATGACCCTCCACGAGCTTCCAGACGTGAGACCGGCCCACGACGCGCCGCTCGACGAGTCCCTCCCACTCGAGTTCGTGGAGCCGCTCGATCACCCTCTGCGGGGGGGCATGCGCGAGTCCGGCGACCTGGCGTCCGGTCATTTCGCGCTCGGGAAACCTCAGCAGGACCTTGAGAACTCGGACGGAAGTCTGGCCGCGCAGGAGCCGCTCTGCGACGTCCGTGAACCTTATTGTCATCACCTGATGATACATGTCCTCATTTGCGTACATATAGACTTTCCCCCGTCCGCCGCGACGATCCAAGGAAGACTCCGAGGGTGCCAGCCGACTCCTTTGGCCAGAGGGTCGGCAAAAAGCCGGGTCGCGTGCCCGTCCGTGGGGGCGCGGTGGTCTTGGTGGCACGCCGCCTCGGACTCGCCCTTGCCTTGAGGTTCGCAATCGTTGGATCGATCGTCCCTCTGGGCTCGGGCGCCCCCGCGCCCGAGGCGTCCGCAGCCGTGAAAGAAACCTCCCCGGCCAGGACGCAGATCGAAGAGAAACCCGGCAACCGTCGCGCCTTTCGGCAGCGGCGCACGCGGGGGGGCTCGCCTTCACGCAGGCCCAACTCTGGGCGGCGCAGGCGCTCACAGCAGGCCCGAA
Organism: Thermoplasmata archaeon; assembly: GCA_041487695.1. GTDB lineage: Archaea > Thermoplasmatota > DTKX01 > DTKX01 > DATEUP01 > DATEUP01. The sequence goes on from JBGPNV010000067.1 coordinate 8,619, forward strand.
AGCTACTTGGGGCTAGGCCGCCCTGGCCGGCCCCAAGTGGGGCTGCGCGGCCGCAACGAGGCGCGGCGCTCCCCGAGACGGTGCACCCCATGACGAAAACGCGGACCTTCGGCTTCACGGCATTGCTCGTCCTTTCGACTGTTCTGGTATCGTTTAGCGGTCCTGCGGCCGCCGCGCCGCCTTCCGGGTGGACGGCGCCCTTCCAGGTCGAGAATGCGGCCACCTACTCCCACGAGCCGGAAGGCGTCCAGCTCGCGATGGCCGGCGGCGGGCGCGCGCTCGCCGCCTGGACGCAGTACGCGGCCGACTTCGGCTTCAACGTCGTCATGTGGTCCATGTACCTGCCCGGCTCCGGCTGGTCTAGCCCTGTGGCGATCATGGGCACTTCCACGGAAGCCCGGGCCCCCGCCGTCGCGGGGTACGCCAACGGCTCCTTCGAGCTCATCTACCGCGACTACGAGATCTGGACGGGCGCCCACCTGGTCGACCGCCACTGGCAGCCCGACACGGGCTGGAAGTTCACTGGGCAGATCCCCTCGGACCCCACCGCCACCGATGTGGACTACCCCCGCGTGGCTGTCGACGGCCAGGGCAACGCGATTGCCACGTGGCTGTCGAACAACGGCACGCACTGGGACCTCCGCGCGAACCGGTGGACCCCTTCCGGGGGCTGGGGTTTGGTGAACGCCTCGCTCGAGACGAGCGACCTGACGGCCCAGACCGACCACCAGCTCACCGTGGACGCCGCCGGCGATGCGCTCGCGGCCTGGAGGCAGTCCGACGGAGGAGCCCTCTCCCTCTACGCGAACCGCTACATCGTGGGCTCCGGGTGGGGCACCGCCACGCTTGTCGAGTCGTCGGCCCAAAGCGTGTACAGCCCGGTGGTCGCCGAGGACGCGTCCGGCAACGCCATGGCTCTCTGGCAGCAGTTCAACGGCACGCGCGACGCGGTCTTCTACAACCACTTTGTCGTGGGGACCGGCTGGGGCACGGCGACCCAGCTTAGCAACGCGGGCAGCGGGGGCTCCTATTACCCCGCGGTGACCGCGACGACAGGTTCGGGTTTTGCGGCGGCCTGGACCCAGGGCAACGGCGGGGGGTCGCGCCAGTACCCCTTCGCCGTGACCTTCGACGGCTCCGCATGGTCTTCGCCCATGAACATGTCGGGCGTGGCTGACCTCAACACCTACGCGATGGTGGCGTCTTCCGACGCCGCAGGCCGTGTGCTTTTCGTGTGGAGGACGCAGATGGTGGACGGGCTCGACCAGGTGTGGAGCGCCTGGTGGGTTCCAGGGCACGGCCTTGAGGCCGTAGGCGGAAGGCTCGACGCATCGGCCGACTCCGTGGGTAGCCTCCTGGTGGACGTTGCGCCCGCCGGCGAGGCCACCGTGTTCTGGCAGCAGCCAAGCGGCGTCACATGGCACCTCTTCGGCGCCATGGACGCGACCCCCGACACAGCACCGCCCGCGCTCGAGGCCTCGATCTACGACGGCGCCACGACGCAGAACGCCTCCACGGTCGTGGAAGGCACGGCGGAGGTCGGCTCCACGGTCACGGTGAACGGCGTGGCCGTGCTCGTCGACGGCGCGGGCAACTTCGAGGTCCGCGTGCCACTCGCCCCAGGCGCAAACACGATCGATGTGATGGCGCTCGACGCGGCGGGCAACCCGAGCCACCAGACCTTCGACATTACGTACGCGGACCCCGTGCCGGGCCTCCAATCGCAGCTTTCCACCACGCAGGGCCAGCTCGCTTCCGCGCAGTCGAGCCTCGCGACGACCCAGGGCCAGCTTGCGACCACGCAGGCCGACCTTGCCGCCGCAAAGGCCGCGCTCAACACGACGCAGACCACAACCGCGGCCAGCGACGCGGACCTCGCCGCGAAGGTCTCGAACGCATCGGGCTCAGCCGGCACCGCGATG
>JBGPNV010000068.1:0-10364 GCA_041487695.1 Thermoplasmata archaeon
AGGGCCCGTCGCCCGACGAGAGCTCGAAGTAGTACTTGCCCGCGACATAGGGCTGCCAGGTCGCGCCCGGGAAGTAGAGCGAGTTCGAGAACATCACGTCGGAGACGCCCACGTTGTCCGTCGCGCTCACGGTCGCGACCACGCCGCGCCCCTTCGCGATTGTCGAGGAGGAGCAGCAGCCCGGCGTGTTTGCGAGGAAGTCCGCGAGCGACTGGCCCGTGTAGGTCAGCTCGACGGTCCCCGTGGGGGCGTTCACGTCCACGAAGAAGTCGAGTTGCTGGACGGCCGCGGGCAGCCCGTGGCTGTCGAGGGCGCGCACGTAGAGCGAGTGCGCGCCGGAGGTTTCCGGCAGGTCGTAGACCCAGTTGCCAGAGCCCGGGAACGAGACAAAGGCCGCAAACGCTGGGTCGTCCGAAATGTCGACGCCTTGCACGCCCGCGGCATCCGACACGTTCACCGCGACCGTCACGTGGTTCGAGTTCACGTAGGTCGTGCCGCCGTGCGCCGTCGCGCCGACCAGCGCCGCTGTCAGCGTGGGCGGCGTCGTGTCGACGAGAATGGAGTCGTTGTAGGTGGCCGAGGTCCGGCCCGCAGCGTCAATGACCTGGACAAAGGCCGTCTTCGTGCCGTCCGAACCTGCAAACGACCAGGGGATGACCATCTGGTTCGTCCGCTGGTATTCGCCGGCCACCTGGGGCACGGCGAAGCTCGTGTAGGCGGCCATGCCGGAGTCGGATGAGACGCGGAACTCCTTGACGCCGTTCGTGTCGGACCCGATCAACGTAAGGTCGACCGTGAGGTTCGTTGCGAAGAGGCTGTTGTTCTGGATGTAGATGGCGCCCAGCGGGTTCACCGTATCGAGGATGATCGACTGGTTGATCGGCAGCGAGGGAACGCCCGAGCTGTCGAGGAAGCGCACCCAGACGAGCTTGTGGCCGTCGCCGGGCGAGAGGACGAAGTCCGAGGAGCTTGCCATGTTGCGCCAGCCCGACGGGAACGAGAGGGCTTCGTCTGCCGCGAAGGACACGACGCCGTACCGGTCTGTCGCGGTCATGGCGAGCGAGACCGTGAGCGAGGTCGTGTAGAGCGCGTCGCTGTTGATGTGGAACGAGCCTACGGGCGGCGTTGTGTCGAGCCTATAGGTGACCGGTTCCATGTCGAGGGTCGGACCGCCGAGAGCGATGACCGCCAAGGTGTTCTCGTCCTGGTTTAGGTCGATGTTGCCCGCCGAATAGGTGTTGCCAAACGTCGGGGCCGGCATCCACCTGAGCAGGAGGGCCGCCCAGTCAACCACGGCACGTTGTGTGCCGCCGTGGGCGCCCACGTCGCCAATTCGCCACGTTGCGTCGCCGTTGGCCCCGGTCCAGTCATAGGACCCGAGGTTGAGCCACCCGCGCCACGCGTTTTCGGTCTCGAGCACCCATGCCGCGAACATTCCGTTGTGGAGCTGGAAGCGGATGAGCGCCGGGCCATCGCTCATGATTTGGTTGGAGGAATCAAAGTCTGTCATCGGGCCGGACCCGTCGTCCAACGAGACGCCCCAATAAGTGGCCGAGCCTATGTCGAGCCGCGTGACCCCCACGTACCCGGATTGTACTGCGCTGTAGGTCGCCAGGAACCCTGTAAGGAGCGTGCGCGCGTCGCCCGTGCCGCCGGCGGACACCGAACTTGCCCCAAGCACGTGGACGGCCACGAGGCCCTGCGCGTCGTGGGTGTCCGAAAGGGCCCACGAGTCGTTGGCGTAGGTGACGCCGATCGACGCCGACGCCGAACCGGAGTTGAGGTCGAGGCCTTCCTGGAAAGTCGCGCCGCTCGAGACCATCCAGGAGTCGCTGTTCAAGACGCCCGCCGGGCCGTCCGGGAAGTTGTCGAAGAAGAAGGTCCCCACTTCAGTCTTGTAGTCGAAGGTGAAGGTAACCGAGTCGGGCTCCGACTGGGGGTCGTTGTTGAAGACCGTCAGCTGGAATTGGACCCACTTGTCGGTGGGCAAGGAGACCGCCGTGTTCACCGTGGCCCCCGCGTACGACGACCAGGCCGAGCCCGTGTCGTTCATCGAGGAGTGCCACTCGAGTAGGCCGACACCGCCCATCGCGCCGTCGCTCGTGGAAAGGCTGATCATCGTAATGCGCGCGCCCGCGAAGAGCCCGCTGTCCATGGGCGGGCTCTCGTAGGTCCCGCTGGACGCCTTGAGCGGCAGGCTGATGTCGAAGAGGTCGTAGTCGGCCGACACCTCGCCGCCGGCCCCCCACCAAGATCCCCAGGCGCCGCCGTCGAGCCCGGCGTAGGCGTGGAACGTGCCGATCCCTGAGGTGTCCAAGGAAACGCTCCCAAGCGAAACCCAGGCGGACGACACGCCGTCGAAGAACTCCCCTTCAAACATCGTCGCGTCGCTCGAATACTGGCTGATCCGGTATTCGGTCTGCGTTCCATAGGGGATCGTGTAGCCGGAGCCGAAAAAGGACCCCGCTTGCACGCTGCCGGTGGACTCGTCATAGCTCAGGACGTCGATCATGAGCTCGCTGCCCGAGCCGTCGTCTTGGAGGACGATGCCGATGCCCGACCCGTCCGAATCGCTCTTCCAGCCGATGGCGAAGATATAGGCACCGGGGTCGCCGTAGGTGACCGTCACCGAGTCACGGATCACAAGGGTTTGAGCCGGAGCGACTCCGAGGTCCATGCTCTGCACGTGGTCGAAGTGCGGGTCGAACACGGAACTTGCGTAGTCCGTTGAAAGGGTCAAGACGCCGCCGGCCACGACCGCGTTGTCCGTGAACGTCCACAACCCGTCGTCAGGGTTCCCGTTGCCGTTGAAATCATCGTGGTTGATTGCTCGCAGGGCAAGGGTGCCCGCCCCACCCACCGTGAGGCTGTTGCCGAGGGTGCCGGCCTGCCAATCCGATGCGGAGTCGACGACGGCGAAGCCGGTGTCTTGGCCGCTAATGTTTGCCGTCATCGGGATGTTCCCGTTGGTCGAGTAGGCCGAGCCATTGGGCGGCTGGACGTCGTCGATCTGGATCCTGGCGCTCGCGAGCGGCGCCAGCGCCATCAAGGACGACCCCGCAAGCAGCGCGCTCAGGAGCAACGTCACAAGTGTTCGGCTGAACTTTCCCCGGATGGGTGCATTAACCATGGAAGACCCTCTTCCGCGGGATCGAGGGCCACCCTATTTGACGCTTGTGGCAGACAGGCCCCCATCCGCGCTGGGTTTCGAGGGGGGCGGAGGGCCGGCTTGCTCGTTGGGGCCGATCGGCGCCCTTCAGTAGTAGCCGCTGTCTTCCTCGGCTTCGTCCTCGTCCTCGCCCCTGCCGAATTCGAGGTCTTCACCGGCCCCGTCGCCCCCGGCGGGCGGCTCCGCGCGGCTCGCGGCGGACGCCTGCACGGCGGCTTCCGCTGTCAGGGTCACGGCATGGCCGGCGAGGCAACGGTAGGCAAGCCGATCGCCCGCCACGCCGGTGAAGAAGGAACTCGCTCCACATTCAATGCAGGGGAGCTCATCGCGAAGGCTGCGAGAGCTCGGGATGCGAGCCGCCTGGAGCGCCTTGGTGAGGATGGACACGTGCCCGGCGCCCGAGCACACGGGGCACTGGATCTCCTCGCCCACAGCCGTCTCGCGGTCGACCGAGAGGGAGACGAGCCGGTAGAAGGCCCCCCGGCCTGCGCTGCGCTTTTCGAGCCTTTGGGATTCGATGAGCTTCTTGAGAGCGTAGTTCACCTGCATCGCGGTCTTGTCCGAGAACATATGGACGAGGTCCTTGGGCCGCCATTCGCGCGCCGGGTCGGACATCATCCGGTGGATGATCTCCTCCTCGATCGGCCGCTCCGTGGGGGGCGGCGCCTGCTCCTCGGCTTTGGGCGCGAGGCTTGCCATCTCGCTTTCGAACCGGTCGAAGCTCGCGAGCGAGTAGAACGCCGCGCGGCCTTCCGAGCGCTTGACGAGCAGCTCGGACTCGAGGAGCTTCTTGAGCGCATAGTTCACCTGCATGGGGCTCTTCCCGCGGAAAACTTGCAGGAGGTCTTTGGGGCGCCACTCCTTGCGCGGGTCCTCTTCCATCTTCTCGAGGATTTGGTCTTCGAAGGCGGACCCGCGAGGCCGGCCGGGGCCTTCCTGCTCCTCGACCGACCGTTTCGGGCGCCCGAGCCTCGAGCCCGTGGGCATCTTCGAGGCGGCCTCGGCCGCCGGCGTGCCGGGGATGCAGTAGAACGCGGCGCGGCCTTCCGAGCGGCGCGCGAGCTTGCCTTCGTCGACGAGCCGGCCGAGGGCGTAGCTCATCTGCGGCGGCTTCACGAACGGCATTTCGGCGAGCAGGTCCTTGGGGCGCCACTCGCGCGCCAGGTCGCTCTGGATCTTCTCGAGCACCTTGTCCTGGAGGCTCATTAAACGGCCATCGGGGGCGCGGGTATAAAGGTTGCCCGTGACTCCTTTCCCCAAGAGCGCGCGCGGGCGATTAGGGAGCGATCAGGTGGCCAAGAAAGGGCGGCCCGGGCACACGGCGCCGGCGAAGGGGATGCGCCCGCGGTGCCCGCTTTGTGAGTCACGCAAGGGTTCACGGCCGTGCCCACGGTATGAATCGACGGTCTGCAGGGCCGACTGCCTGCGTGTCCGGAGCGTGTCACTTTGCCCGAAGGACTGCCGGTACCTTGCGGACCTACTGCTGCGGGCCCACGCGCCCGAGGACGACACGATCTACCGTTAGTCGGCTGCGGGCACGGGCCGGCGCATGACGGCCTGCACGTCCGCGAAGCCGGCGGCTTTCCACGCGGCCCTGGCTTCCTCATCGCGCAGGTCGGCGAGGAGGTCGACCCAGGGGACGCGCTTGAAAGCAAACCAGCGCATGGCCTCGTCGACCATGACCTTAAGGCGCCCATGACGCCGGTACTCGGGCGCGACATACGCGCCCTCGATGAGGCCTGCCAGCGGTCGGGCGGCCCCCGGGGGCGAGGGCGCCACGCGCGCGACGAGGAACGACAGAATCTCGCGGCCCTCGCCCTGCGTGACGACCACCCGGATGCGCTCCTCCTTGAGTCCCGCCTCGATGTGCTCGCGCCACATGCGGCCCGCGTCCATCGCAATCGCGTAGGCCGCGTCTTTCTCGGCAAACGCCCGGGCGGCCTCGAGGTAGAGTTCGCCCAGCGCGTCGAGGTCGCGCTTCGTGGCTACACGCGCCCGGACGGGGGCCTCGCTCATGGTGGTGCCTCCCCGAGGGGGCCGGCCTGCGCCGGGCCGGAGCCAACCTCGAACGGGAGCCTTTGGTTGGGCCCCCGCTCAGGGCGACCCGCGACCAACCCGCCCTGCACGCTTCGGCCTTTCGACTGCTTGCGCCGCTCTCGCCCAGCCGCCGCGTCAAGGCCCGGTTCGTCCCGTGTGTCCGGCGAGACAAGGACGACGACGCGGCCTGGCCCCGCCCGGCCTGAGCGACCCCTGCCCTGGATGGCCCGGAGCGCTGCCGGCGCAGCCTCGAAGAAGACCACAAGGTCCGTGTCGCGCGTGTCGAGGCCTTCGCGCGGGGAACCCGCGGCGACAAGCACTTGGACGCACCCTCCGGAAAAATCGCGAAGGGCTTCGGCAGGCTCACGGTCGGCTGAGGCCCGCGATCCTGCCGCGGGCCCGCGGCCCATCGGCATGGCCGTTCGGATGGCGGGGCCGAGCGGCGGGGGGGCCGACAGGGCCTCCTCAACTGCAAGAGCCGTGTCGCGGTGCGGAACGATGACCCAAGCGCGCGCGCCGGGGCGCTCCCGCACGAGGTCACGCACGAGGGCGACCGCCGCCCGCACCTTGGGGTGAAAGACCGCGGCATGCGCCTCAGCGAGTCGGGCCGCCCCCTTGACCGCTTCGGAGGCGGTAAGCGCCCGCTCCGCGCGCGGCGCGTCGGCTTCGGCGCCGAGCCGGCTCAAGAAGTCGACGAGGGGTCGGGCCCCTCTGGTCTCGCAGATCTCGAGCGCCTGGACGAGCAGCATCGCCTGCGCGTGCGCCTGGAGGCCTTCGAAGAACGCGCCCTTGTCGCCCCCGCGCTGGCGGCGCAGCATATCGCCGGCAGCAAGCAGCTGGCGCTTGCCCACCAAATGGGTCGGTGTCGATGGGAGGGCACCGAGGCTCACAAGCTTCGCAAGGGGCGCCTCCATTTCGCGTTCCAAGAGCGCCTGGATGACCTTGAGGGGCTCGTCAAGCTCGACCTCAAGCACTTCGACTGCGGAGGCGGCGAGGAAGGGCCGCACGTCCTCATCCTCGCGGGTCCGCGCCTCGACCCGGCGAAGGCCGAGCACGTCCATGATCGCCGCGGTCCGCCGGCGGTCGCCCCCCGGGGAGCCCGCAAGGGCCAACACAAGGCCGCCCGGTCGGTCGCGGCGCAGCGCCCGCACCAATTCGACGTACGCAAAGTCGCCCACCGCGCGGTGCGCCTCGTCGACCACGAGCAGCGAGCACCGGCCGAGGTCCAATCGACCTTCCGCAAGGTCGCTGGCCAAGCCTTCGGGGGTTGCCACGACGACCGACCCCTTCTCGAAGGCGTCCTGCCGCGCCGCGCGGCTCGTCCGGCCGTGGACCTCAAGGATGCGCAACGACGGCGAAAGCGCCGAATCGAAAGCGGCTTTCAGCTGGCGAGCGATAGGTCGCGAGGGGGCCACAGCCAGCACGAAACCACCCGCTTGCCGCAAACGCTCGGCGGCCACGAGGACGGCCACCGCGGTCTTGGGAAGGCCCGTCGGGAGTACCACGAGCGTCGACTCGGCAAGAGACTCGCGGGCCATCGCGACCTCGAAGGGCCGGTATGCCACCGCGCCGGGGGTGAGGAGCGGGTGCGCCACGAAACCCGATGCCTCGGCGAAGGCGTCCTTGGCCGGCGCTCTCCCTCTGCGCGCCGTGAGTCGGACCTGGCCTGCCGGCATCCTGCCGCCCCGCTTCCGGATGGCGCCGCCCGCTAAAGCCCCTTGCGGCGGCAACCTTCAATGAGTTGCGCCCACATCGCGGCCCCTGGAGCCGCAGGGGATGGCAGGCGCGGGGGTCGCAGCGGGAGACGGCCTCAGCCAAAACTACCGCGAGCTCCTGCTCGGCGCCGTTTTCGGCGTGCTGCTCGCCATCCTTGCGTTGCTTTTCCAAGAACTGCGCCTCCTTGTCGGCGAGATGCGGGCCCTCTCGGTCGGCGCGTTCTTCGCCGCCGGGGTCCTCTTCGGCGCGGTCCTTTGGGTCGCCGCCCGCCGCGAACGTGCGACGAGGCGCGTCCAGCAGGCCATCGCCTCCGTGAACACCGGCGGCGTCGTCGTGGACGACAAGGACGGGACGATCGTCTTTGCCAACGCGAAGTTCTGCGAGATGGTGGGGATTGCCCGGAGCGAGGCCGTGGGCCGCCGGTTCACCGAGGTGATCGCGCCTGAGTCCCGCCAGCTTGCCGACTCGGAGTTCATGCGCCGCCGGCTCGGCGCCTCGTCCGTCTACGAGACCACGCTGAAGAACCCCGCGGGCCTTGAGACGACCGTGCTCGTCTCGGCCCAGAGCCTCATGGCCGGGGACAGGTACCAGGGGTCGGCGGCGTTCATCCTCGACATCACGGCGAGGAAACGCTCCGAGCGCGAGGTCGAGCAGGCCAAGGAGCTTGCGGAGTTCTTCCTCGACCTCATCACCCACGACATCTCGAATGTGAACCAGGGCGTGCGCGGCTACACGGAGCTCCTCGCCTCGGCGCCCGACCTTGCCCCCGCCCAGCGCAAGGCCTACCTCACGAAGATCCTCGGCCAGATTGACCGCGCGAACAACCTCATCTCGAACATCAAGAAGATTTCCGAGCTGCGCTGGGCCTGGCGCGAGCCGCCGGCGGGCTCGATCGACGTGGAGGACTCGATCCGCCAGGCCATCGCCATGTCGATGGCCTCGTTCCCCGACCGTCAGGTCGAGGTCGACCTCAAGAACGATGCGGGGCGCGTGGAGGCGCGAGGCGACTACCTCTCCACCGAGCTCTTCTACAACCTCATCCACAACGCGATCAAGTATGCACCGGGGCCGCACACTTCCGTCACGGTCGAAGTGCACCGCGCCCCGTCGGGCCCGGCGGTCGTGCGGGTCGTCGACCAGGGCCCGGGCATCCCGGATTCGGCGAAGGAAGTCATGTTCTCCCGCATCGGGCCCGACCGCAACGCGGGCGCGCCCTCGGGCTACCACTCGGGGACGGGGCTCACGCTTGTCCGCCTCATCGCCGAGCGGTTCGGCTGGCGCGTGTGGGTCGAGGACCGGGTCAAGGGCGAGTCCGCGAAGGGCGCCGCCTTCTGTGTCGAGGTGCCGCCCTCAACCTAAGGCCGCGCGCCGAAGCCTTAAATTGGAGCCTGCGGCTCGGCCCAACGAGGCTTCGCTGCCCAATGCCGCTCGACGATGAGGTCCTGCGCGTCCTCCAAAGCGACGCGTCCCGCGAGTGGCGGCCCAAAGACGTCCACCAGGCCTTCCCGGGCAAGACGCTCGTGCAGATCCAATACGCGCTCAAGAAGATCGTCGAGGCCGGGTCCATCTCGAAGCGCACCGTCGGCCGTGGGGTGCTCTACCGCGTCGTCGAGTCCGCAAGGCTCCCGACGGGCCAACGCCCGTGCCCGGCCTGCTCGGGCCGCGGGACGATCCCCGTCGACCAGCTTCCCGCCGAGCGCGCGAAGCGCAAGGCCGCCTCGGACCTGCTCAAGGGGCCGCGCGAGGGCGAGGGGGAAGCGCCCATCAACCCCGAGGAGCTCGTGCCCCTTGAGGTCGAATCAATCGAATTCCTCCAGCCGGACGTCCGCGGCGAGGGCGTGTGCGAGCGCTGCCGGAAGACGAGCTACTTCACGCGGCTCCTCGAGGACGGGCGCATCCTCTTCTGCTGTTCGCGGGGCCACCAAATGGTCGCGCCCGCGGCCGCCGTGTGAGGCGCGCGGTTTCCAGTTGGCCGCCAGGGTGAAGGCGACGCCCGAGGCGGCGCAGGCCGCTTCGAGGGCGTCGAGCAGCCGGCCCGTCCGCAGGGCTCGTTGCGAAGGCGGCACCGGGCAGGTGCGATCGATAAGCCCCTCGAGCTTGCCCGGGCGCGAGTGGAGGGTGTCGGCCATGACTTCGTCGGCCCCGGCGGCGGCCGCTCGTGCGGCGAGGCCTGTGACCGATGCGGCCTCGGATTCGGGGAAGAGGGGCCCGGCAAAGACGTACCCCCGTACGCCCGCTTCGGTCACCTGGCGCAAGGCCTCAAAACGCGCGTCGATGGGCGGGCACGAGGGCTCCCAGCGCTTGCGCTCCCCTTCCGAGGCGGTGGCGATCGAGAAGCCGACCTCGGCGCCGGGGATCTTGGCAAGGATGTCGAGGTCGCGCACGACGAGCGGCGACTTCGTGAGGACCGAGACGGGCCAGCCCGCGCGCGCAATCACCTCCAGGCACCGGCGCGTGACCTCGAGCGTCTTCTCGATGGGCTGGTACGGGTCGGTCACGGTGGAGAGCCCGATGACGCCCTTCCGCTTGCGCTTGAGCTCGCGCGCAAGGGTCGAGGGCGCGGCGCGCTTCACGTAGATCGTCTCGGCCCATGCCTCGCGCGGGACGCGCACGACATCGGGCGCGTAACAGTACAGGCAGTCGAACGCGCACCCGCGGTAGGGGTTGAGCGCCCAGTCGTAGCCGGCAAGGAGCGAGGGCGCGAGCGCCTCGCGGACGGGCACCTCAACCACCGGCACGGCCGACCGTCCCCCCCGCTTCCTTCCGGTCCTTCACGGCATAGGCGTCGAGCCGGCGCTGCACCTTGAGGTCGGTCAGCACCTGGCTCTCCTTGATCCAGCGAGCAACGGGGATGGCCATGACCTCGCCCACACGCGCGAGGGCCGCCTCAAGGCTGTCGAAGTGGCGCGCCGTCCCCTTGAGCGCCCGCCGCACGTGCTCCCGGACGTTCCAGACGCCGACCGGCATCACGTAGCCCGGGTGCGTCTCGCGAAGGATCACGACGCCGGCCTGACGGACTTCCGCGGTGAGCCTCTCGTTCACCGCCAACCTTGCGGCATAGTAGCAGCCCCCGATCGAGGCATACGTCGTGCGCCCCTTGTAGAATTCCGCGTCGCCCATCACGACGACCTCGTCGCCGAAGGGGTTCCAGGTCGTCGACGGGTACCACGCCTCGATGAGTTCGTAGCGCCAAGCGGTCGGCATCATGAGGATCATCCAGCGCGTGTCGAGGTCGTAGGTCTCGAAGATGCGGAAGTCGTCGACCGTCGGTGCGACCTTGGTCCGGTCCATCAGGCGTTCGCCGAGCATCGAGTCCACGGCCGTGATTGACCAGCGCGTAGGCACGAAGCGGCGGCGGCGCTTGTCGCCGAAGGCGCCCACGGAAAAGGCGCGCTGGAGCTGCGAAACGAGCGTGCCGTCGCGGTAGAGTTCGCCCACGGCG
>JBGPNV010000069.1:0-10295 GCA_041487695.1 Thermoplasmata archaeon
AGTTCTTCGTCCCCCCTCGCGCGCTCTTGCCCGACAACGGCGCGATGATCGCGGTGGCCGGCGCCCTCGAGTTTGCAGCCTCCGGCGGGACGGCAATCGAAGCAAGCGCGGTGCGGCAGCGCTACCGCACCGACCAGGTCCAGGTCACATGGAGGGCGTGAGCGTGGCCACGACGCCTCCCCACCTCCCCGGCGAGGTCATCTACCGCGGCGCAGAGGCCACCCTGACGGCAGCCACGCGCTTCGGCCGGCTCGTCGTCGTGAAACAGCGCCGCCCCAAGGCCTACCGGATCGCCGAGCTTGAAACCGCGATTGCCCGCGGCCGGATGCGCAACGAAGCGCGGCTCCTGCGCCGCGCCCGCGAAGCGGGTGTGGGGGCCCCCGCCGTCCTCGATGCGGACCCGGAAGCCCAGACGCTCGTCCTCGAATACCTGGGGCGCCGCGCGCTGCGCGAGACCTTCGACACGATGCCCTCGAGGGAGCGCCGCCGCGGCGCCCGGGCTGTGGGCGAGGCGGTCGGGCGGCTCCACAAGGCCGGGGTCATCCACGGCGACTTGACCACGTCGAACATGATCCTCAAGGGGGGCGAGGTCTACCTCCTCGACTTCTCGCTGGGGCAGGTCGGCGAAAGGCTCGAGGAGCGCGCCGTCGACCTCAAAGCCTTCAAAGACTCTTTTGCCGCGACACACCTTACCCACGCCGCCGACTTCGGCCTGGTGCTCGCGGGGTACCGGGCCGTCCTTGGGAAGGCGGGGGCTCGCGTCGTGGCACATGTCGGGAAGATCGAGAGGAGGCGCAGGTATGCCTAAGGCCGCACGCAAGACCGGGCGCCGGCTCACGCTGGTCACGCACAACCCCGGCAAAGTCCGCGAGTTCCGTGCCGGGCTCGCGGGCGCTGGGGTTGAACTCCACCACCTGGACCGGACCTACCACGAACTCCAGGCAGACACCCTCGAGGAGGTTGCGTCCTTCGGGCTCCAGGAGCTTGCAAGCGAGGTCGAGGGCGACTTCTGCCTCGAGGACTCGGGGCTCTTTATGGACGCCCTCCACGGCTTCCCGGGCGTGTACTCCGCCTATGTGCTGCGGACCGTCGGGCTCAACGGCGTCCTCAAGCTCCTCAAGGGCGCCGAGGACCGCCGCGCGCAATTTGCCTCCGTCGTGGCGCTCTCCTTCCACGGCGAAACGCACCTCTTCCGCGGCGAGTCCCACGGCACGATCGCTCGCGCGCCGAAAGGCAGCGGCGGGTTTGGCTACGACCCGATCTTCGTGCCCGAGGGGTCGCCGCTCACCTTCGGCGCGATGCCGCTCACGGAGAAGATGGCTGTTTCCCACCGCGGCCGCGCGCTGGGGAAGCTCTCGGAATTCCTCGCCCGTGAGGTGTCGCGCCGCCGTTGAGGCGCGGGCCCTTGGCGCCCGGGCGGGCCCCCACGCCTCCCCCGGGGCGGGAATTAGAATATTCTAATCGGAATGATCATAGGCACAAGATATTTCAATAGGAGTAAGGCTCGAAGGCTCCATGAACCCGTGGCTCGCCGCCGGCGCCTCCGCGCCGTACCGCGACAGGGACCTGCCCGCGTCGGCGTCTTCGAACCTGGCAAGGCTCCTCGAGGCGGGCACCTTCGTCTGCACTTCCGAGGTCACGCCCCCGCGCGGGGCCGACGCGTCGGCGCTGCGCGAGAAGGCGCGCGTGCTGCGCGGCTGCGCGGACGCCGTGAACATCACGGACAACCAAACCGCGCGCGTCCACATGTCCTCCCTTGCAGGCGCGATCGTCCTGCGGAGCGAGGGCGTGGAGCCTGTCCTCCAGATCACGACGCGCGACCGGAACCGCCTCGCGCTCCAGTCCGACCTGCTTGGCGCCTCCGCCCTTGGCGTGCGCAACATCCTCTGCCTCGGCGGCGACCCAATCCACATCGGCAACGACCCGACGGCAAAGGCCGTGCATGACCTCGACGCCTCGGGGCTCATCGCCCTTGCGAGGCGCCTCCGGGACGAGGCGAAGGACTTCGCCGGCACCGACCTTACCCACGCGCCCGACCTCCTCATCGGCGGGACGTGCAATCCCTTCGGCGGCTCGACGGAAGTCGCGGTGCGGCTCCTTCGCGAAAAGGTCGCCGGCGGCGCCGACTTCTTCCAGACCCAGGCGGTCTTCGACATCGAGAAATTCGAGGCCTTCCTCGCCGAGGCGCGCGCCGCGGGTGCGCTCGATGGTGCGAAGGTCCTCGTCGGGATCATCCCGCTGAAGAGCGCGAAGACCGCGCACTACCTTGCCGAGAAGGTGCCGGGGATCGTGATCCCTCAGAGGGTCCTCGACGAGATCGACACGGCCAGCGACGCGGCCGAGTACGGCAAACGGCTCGCTGTCGAGCTCATCGAAGGCGTTCGCGAGCTGCGCGGCGTGGCCGGCGTCCACATCATGGCGATCAACTGGGAGGAGGCCGTCCGCCCCATCACCGATGAGGCGGGGCTCCTGCCGCGCCCGGCCTGAGCAAGGGGCGCTTGGCCCGCTCGGCTTCTGCCTCGGCCTCAACCTTGCGGATGAACGGAGTCTTTGCGTCTGCGTAGGCGGCCACATCGCTCCCGTGCAGGTCGGCGAGTTTCCATTTGAGTGCCTCGTACTCGCGCGCGACCTCGGCATGGCTCTTCAAGAAGTCGCGGAAAAGGAGGTGGCGCTCCCAAAAGGGGCCGCCCACCTGCGCCATGTGAACATGGAAAAGGTGCGGCCCGTCGCCGGCCCCCAAAAGGCGGAAGTACCGCCGCTCCGGGAGCTCCGCCTCAGGTTCTTGGAGGTACTCGTACCCGAGCCTTCCCATCCGCGGGATGATCCGCGGCGCGTCGGAGAGCCGGTAGATCCCCGCCAGGATGTCGATCGTCGGCTTGGCGGCAAGCCCCGGCACCGAGGTGCTGCCGATGTGCTCGGTGGCAAGCAGGTACGGCGCGAGCGCGGATTCGAGCCGCGCCTTCTCCCGCGCGAACACCGCGGGCCACCGGTCATCGTAGGGGACAAGCGTGAGGGCGCCGGGCAAGGGGGGTGGCCTCCTTGAAAGGATTTTAGCGCGCCCATTTAACGCAATCGCCCCGCGGCGCAGAGCGGCGCCCTCCACACAACCCTTTAAGGGCGGGCGCGATCCGGGCCGCACCCCTACGCGGCGGAGGTGCGCGCGCTTTGAAAGACGACGTGACCATCGCCCAGGAAGCCAGGCTCCTGCCGATCGTGGAGATCGCGAAGGCCCTCGGGATCCGCGAGGACGAGATCGAGGCCTACGGCCGCGACAAGGCCAAGGTGTCCCTTTCCCTCCTCGACCGCCTGAAAGACCGGCCGGACGGGCGCCTCGTCCTTGTGACCGCGATCACGCCGACACCGGCCGGCGAAGGCAAGACGACCACCACCGTCGGCCTCGGGCAGGCGTTGCCCAATGTCGGCGTCAAGGGCGTCATCTGCCTCCGCGAGCCCTCGCTGGGTCCCGTCTTCGGCGTCAAGGGGGGCGCGGCCGGCGGCGGCTACTCCCAGGTCGTCCCCATGGCCGACATCAACCTCCACTTCACGGGCGACATCCACGCGATCACCTCGGCGAACAACCTGCTTGCGGCGCTCGTCGACAACCACATCCACCAAGGGAACGACCTGAAGCTCCACCCGAAGCGCATCATTTGGAAGCGCTGCCTCGACATGAACGAGCGCGCGCTCCGCGAGATCGTCGTGGGCCTTGGACCCCCCGGGTCGGGCGTCACGAGGCAGGACGGGTTCACGATCACGGCCGCCTCGGAGGTCATGGCGATCCTCGCGCTTGCCCGCGACCTCAAGGACCTCAAGGAGCGATGCGCGCGCATCGTCGTCGGCTTCAACACGGACGGCAAGCCCGTGACCGCCGGCCAGCTGAAGGCGCAAGGCGCCATGGCGATCCTGCTCAAGGACGCGATCAAGCCCAACCTCGTCCAGACGCTCGAGCACACGCCGGCCTTCGTGCACGCGGGGCCCTTCGCGAACATCGCGCACGGCACCTCCAGCATCGTCGCCACGCGGATTGCCCTGAAGCTCGCGGACATCGTCGTCCAGGAGGCCGGCTTTGCCGCCGACCTCGGCGCCGAGAAGTTCTTCGACATCTTCTGCGACGCGGCCGGGCTCAAGGTCAGCGCCTGCGTCATCGTGGCGACGGCCCGCGCGCTCAAGATGCACGGCGGTGTAGGGAAGGAGGCCCTCGACCACGAAGACCCCCAGGCGGTACGCCGGGGGCTTGCGAACCTCGAGCGGCACGTCGAGAACCTCAAGAAGTTCCACGTCCCCATTGTTGTTGCGATCAACCGGTTCCCCAAGGACACGGACAAGGAGCTTGGCGTGATCGAGGAATTCTGCAAGCGCGCCGGCGCAGCCTTTGCCCCCTGTACCAACTTCGAAAAGGGCGGCGAGGGCGCGGTCGACCTCGCCAAGAAAGTCGTGGCGGCCACAAAGGCCTCGGACCCGGACGCCGTACGCCTCTACGACAAGGCGTGGCCCATCAAGCGCAAGGTCGAAACGATCGCGAAGGAGATCTACCGCGCCGAATCGGTGAGCTACGCGCCCGAGGCCGACGAGATGATCAAGCTCCTCGAGGCGAACGGCTACGGGGGGCTACCGATCTGCATGGCCAAGACGCAGGCTTCGATCAGCCACGACCCCAAGCTCTTCGGCGCGCCGCAGGGGTTCGAGTTCCCCGTGCGCGACGTGCGGCTGTCGGCCGGGGCCGGGTTTGTCGTGGCCGTGGCCGGCGACATCATGCTCATGCCGGGCCTGCCGAAGGTCCCCGCCGCCGAGAAGATGGACATCGATGAGAAGGGGACGATTACGGGGTTCCGGTAGGTCGCGCGAGCTCAGCCTTCCCCCGACGACCTGAAAGAGGCCTCCCGGCCCCCCAACGCATATCTACATTCTTCGCCGTGTTTGCTCCGGGGGGAAAACCGCCGTGGCCGATTCCCTTTTGCTCCAGAACATGGCCTTCTACGGCTACCATGGCACCGACCCACACGAGGCCAAGCTCGGCGGCCGCTTCTTCGTCGATGCCGTCCTTTGCGCCGACCTTTCACGGGCCGGCCGCTCGGACCGCCTCGAAGACACGGTGAACTACGTGAAGGTCTACGCGATCATCCGCGACCACGTCGAGGGGAAGCGGTTCAACCTGCTCGAGGCCCTTGCCCAGACGATCGCCGACCAGGTCCTCAAGGCCTTCCCCGCCGTCCTCCAGGTCACCGTCCGCGTACGCAAACCGGGCGTACCGCTCAAGGGCATCCTGGACTTCACCCAGGTCGAGGTCGTGAGGGCCCGCAAGGCCGCGAAGCGCTGATCCTACGCCGATCCCCACGTCGTAAAACGTCGCATTACACCCAGGGACCTCACAACCTATATTAGCCGGAGAACGCCGGGGGAGCCCGAGGGGTTCTGCCTTTGTCTCCAAACGTGAAAAGTACCTTGCTCAGCCGCCGCTCGACCGCGCTCCTGCTTGGCGTCCTCCTGCTCCCGTGGGTCTTCCCGTCCGCCGGGGCCACGACGACGCCGGGCGCAACCGCCGAACTCGTGGCCCCCGAGCAGGGGATCAACGAGGGCAGCTCGGCCGTCCCTGTCTTCGGATTCGGGATGACCGCGGACACCCCCGAGTCGCTCTACTCGATCAACATCACCTTCGGGGGCACGGGTTTCAGTGCCGGCAACGCCGGCGACCTTTCGCCCCTCGACACGGACAGCGCCGTCTCCGGCGTTGGCCTCTACCGCGACACGGGCGGCAGCGACGACGTGCTTGACAGCGGCGACATCGCCGTGCAGCTCACCGACATTGGCTGGGCCGGCTCCGTCGCCCGGCTCGACCTTACGGGCGGCAACGAGTCCCTGCCCGCCACGCAGAGGGGCAACTACACGTGGTTCATCGTCGTGCGCACCTCGAACGACCCCACCTACCTCGCCGACGGGAACCGGATCCAGGCGCAAATCGCCGCCGGCAACATCCTCGCCACCGACGGGACCGCGCTTGCCTCGCAGCCAGCGTCCGACCTCACGTCCGATGCGCTCATCGTGCGCCTCACGCGCGGCTTGAATTTGGTTTCCAACGGGTGGATTGGACCCGGCGGCGTCCTCATCGATGAGATGGCGGCCCTCGGGCTCCGCATTGTCGACGGCGGTGCGCCCGGGGTGAGCGACACCCTCACAAGCCTCCAGGTCGAGTTGACGGCGCTTTCGGGCGTGATCACCTCCTCCGATTTCGCCCCGATCGGCACGGACGGCCAGCAGAGCGGCATCGCCTTCTACCGGGACGACGGCACGAGCGATGACACGTGGGACCCGTCCGACACGGCGGTGAACCTCGCCTCGATTTCGCCGACATCCTTCGGCTCGACGAGCCCGCAGGTGTTCACGCTGGACTTCTCGCCGCCCCTCCCGCTGCCGGACGGCACAACCGGGACGTTCGACTTCATGGTCGTCGTGCGGACCGGCACGATCACGACGGGGGACTACTTTTACCTGCGCTTGGTCCACGGCAGCGTGATGGTGGACGGGGTCCTGCCCGCCGACCAAGACCGCGCACTCCTCTTCCCCGGGGCATCCACGTACTCGAGCGACATCGTCGGCGACGACACGCCCCCCGCGATTACCGCCTCGTCTTGGACCGAGTCGAGCCAGTACCTCGCCGTGTGGGGGAACACGCTGTACTTCAACCAGCAGATGCCCTCGCCCCAGACCGCAACGGCGCGGGGCTCGGCTTCGGACATCGGCGGCTCGGGCCTGCGCAACGTCACGTGGTCGAACGAATCAAGCCTCGACTCGAGCCCACCCCCCTCGTCGCTCGCACCGGGAACCGTCACGGCGGTCAACTTCCAAGCTCCCTACACGGTCGCCTCCGCGAGCACCGACGCGGCAAGCCCGGCTGACTTCACGGTGTTCGACTGGGTGGGCAACTCGGCGACGGCCTCGGGCGCCGGCCACGAACTGGCTTACATGCACCGTGAGGAGCAAATCCTCATCGAGGTGGCGGCCGGCTGGTCGAGCGCCGGCGCCGGGATGTACATCGCGCGCGACGGCACGCTCTTTTTCAGCGACCACATCTACACGGGCTCCGACGCGCAGTTTACGGGGACCGTCGTCTCGCTCTACGGCGGCGGCCTCAAGAACGTCAGCATCTCGCGCTTCCAAACTGCGGACGGCCCTTCGAACCCCTTCGACACGTTCACGCCGGGAACGACGTCGGCGACCTTCCGGTCCACCTACACCTTCCACGCGAACAGCACACAGGGCACGGGCTCCGTCCGCCTCTCGGTCACGGACCAGTCGGGCAACTTCCTCGTGCAGGACTTCCAGGTCCGCGAGGACACGACCCCGCCCGCCGTAACCTTCCTGCAGCCGTCTGGCACGGGACCGCTGAGCGGAAACGTACGGGTGGTTGTGAACGTCACGGACGCAGGCGCGGGCGTGCGCTCGGTCGTCGGCCAAATCGACCCGATGAACGGCTCGTGGTCGTTCTACTTCGACGGCGCGGACTGGTTCTTCGATATTCCGACGGCTGGCTTGACGGACGGCCCGCACTCGATCCTCGTCACGGCGGTCGATTGGGTCGGCAACACCGTCGTCGAGCCCCTCATCGTCCAAGTCACGAACGGCGTCTCCGACACGATCGCGCCGCGGGTGGCCCTCGTGTCGCCGGCCCAAGGCGCCCTGGTCTCGGGCCCGGTCAACGTCCAAGTCTCGGCGAGCGACCTCGGTGGCGTCTCGGGCGTGTGGGTGCGGGAGGGCCAAGGCGCGTGGCAGCTGGCGACCCTGAACGGGAGCTCCGGCTTCTACGAATTCTCGTGGGACTCGCGCGCGGGCGCCGACGGCGCCCATGCCCTGACCGCGATGGCGCGCGACAACTACGGCAACGAGGCCCAGACGGGCGCAGTGACGGTGACCGTCGACAACTCGCCGCCCCAGGTTTCCCTCCTTGGGCCGGTGGCGACGCAGCAGCTCGCGGGCACCTTCACCATCACGGTCTTCGCCGCCGACCGCGCGGGGCTCTCCAGCGTCACGGCCGCTCTCGACGGCCAGACCGTCGTGCTCGTCCTCAACCCCTCGACCGGGAACTACGAGTACACCTTCGACACGCGGACGCTGAAGGACGGCAAGCACGCGGTCGGCGTGACCGCGATGGACGCAGCCGGCCACAACACGCAGACGGGCACCGTCGACTTCACCGTCCAGAACACCGACACATGGCGCAGCATCCGAGAATCGACCAACTTCCTCGTGCTGCTCTTCCTCCTTGCCGCTTCCGTGGCGCTCGTACTGCTCGCAAGGCGCGGCACGCTCGCCAGGTGGGCGCGTGGCGAAGGGACGATGCCCGCCCGGCCGGCGGAAAGGGACGCCGAGAAGGAGAAGCCCAAGGCGCCGTAAGCCGCGCCTCCCGGCCTCACCCTCCACGCAAGCCCTCATCTTGAGGCGCCCCCGTAGGGCGGCCCATGGCCGACCGAGCCATCCTGCGCTATGACGCGGGCGCCTTCAGCCACGACCCCCGCGCGGAGCTTGCCGAGGAGGCGATGCTCCATGTCGAGATCAACAACACGGCCTCTTTCGACGTAGTCGTGACCCCGCAGCACCTGCGCGAGTTCGTCGTCGGCTACCTCATCTGCGAGGGGTACGCGGCCAACACCTCCGAAATTACCAAGCTGCGCCTCCACTCGAAGGACCGTATCGCGCGGGCGGACGTCACCCTCGACTCGCCGCGGGTGAAGACGCTCGCGTTCCGCAAGAACTACAACATCATCTGGACGGAGTGCGGCACGGCCGACGCGTTTTACCGGATGCTCGGCGAAAAGATTCCCCCGACCAAATCCAAGCTCACGATCACGCCCGCGGCGATGTTCCGATGCTACATGGAGGTCCTCGAGCACAACGACGCCTACCGGCGCACGGGCGCCTACCACTACGCCTTCCTCTTTGACCCGAAGACCGCGAAGGTCGTGGCCCTTTCGATCGACATCGGGCGGCACAACGCGATCGACAAGGTCGTCGGCGTCGCGCTTGGCAAAGGCGTCGACCCGTCAAAGACCGTGCTCTTCTCCACCGGCCGCATCACGATCGACATGGTCCTCAAAGCCGCCCGTGCCCGGATCCCCATCGTGATCTCCCGGTCGGCGCCCCTCGACAAGGCCGTCGAACTCGCCGCGCAGTTCGACCTCACGCTCGTGGGGTTCCTGCGCAACAACCGCTTCAACATCTACGCGGCCCCCCAGCGCATCGAGACTGCGCCCGGGATGCGCCCGCGGAAGGCCGCGCGGGGCACGCGGCCGAAAGGCCGCTGAAGGCGCGGCGCACCCGCGAACCTTTTTCCCCGCTCGCCTGTTGGGCGAGGCGACAGCCATGCTGGTCCTCGTGCTGCGCCTGCCCCGGCTTGAGAGGCGGGGGGTCCTTCGCCCGGCGCTCGATGGCGCGCTGCGGGGTGCCGGCGGCCTCAAACCGGACGACATCCTCGCCGTCACCTCGAAAGTCGTCTCGGTCGACGAGGGGCGGCTCGTTGACCTCGCGACGGTGCGGCCCACCAAGCGTGCCCTTGCCCTTGCCCGCAAGGCGCGGATCGACCCGGCTTTCGCCCGCGTGGCCCTCGACGAGAGCGAGCTCGTGCTCGGCGCGGTGCCTGGCGCGCTCCTCAGCCTCAAAGGGGGACACCTCATCGCCAACGGCGGCGCCGACCTTTCCAATGCGCCGCCCGGCTTTGCCGTGCTCTGGCCCAAGGACCCCTGGGGCTCCGCGGAGCGACTGCGCCGGTGGGCCGTGCGCAAGGCGGGGGGCCCGGTCGGCGTCGTCATCACCGACTCGCACTGCGAGCCCCTGCGGCTCGGGACCTCGGGCGTCGCGCTTGCCTGCGCGGGGTTCCTTCCCGTCGAGGATGTGCGCGGGCGCCAGGACCTCTTCGGCCGCGAAATGCGGATCACCCAGCGCGCGGTGGCCGACGGGCTCGCATCGGCCGCCGTCCTCAAGATGGGCGAGGTCGACGAGTCGACGCCCGCGTCGATCTTGCGTGACACGGGCATCCGCACCATCAGCCGGGCCCTCTCGCCCCGGGAGCGCGACCAGGCGACGATCCCGCCCGAGCAGGACCTCTTTGCGCCGGCCTACCGGGCGACGCTGCGCCGCCGCCGCCCCCGAAAGCGGGGCCTGCGCTAGGAGTCTGTCGGGCAACCTCTGTGGGTGAGGATAAAGCGTAGCCCCACGAAGGTCGTCTGCCTCACCCGCACCGCCCTTCGGATCTTCTCATCCGAGGGCATGGGGCGCCCCGCCCCTTCCCCATTTCGCCCGGTGCA
>JBGPNV010000070.1:0-10238 GCA_041487695.1 Thermoplasmata archaeon
GATTTCGAGCAGGTTGGCCGCAAGGTCGACGACCGCGAGCCCGCGCTTCTTCATCTCGCCGAGCCCGTCGAACACGACGGCGACGACCTGCTCGCGCAGGCGCTCCTCGACGGTGGGGATCGCGACGGCCGCCTGGGTGCCCATGAACCTCGCGATGAAGAGCGACGCGTCCTTCACACGCCACCGGAACTCGCCGAAGAGGCGCAGGTTCACGAAGCCGAAGTCGGCGTCCTTGAACTGGTAGGGCTGCTTCGAGCCGAACTTGCCGTCGAAGGGCCGCTTCTGGATGAAGTAGACCTCGGCGTCCTGCTTCACTCCCGTAAGCGCGTTCACGAGCGCGGAGACCGCGGGGATATCGAGCGAGGTGAGCGCATACCGGCCCGGGCGGTCGAGGTAGGAGAGCGCCTTGCCGTCGCGCAGGAAGACGGCGATCTCGTCCTCCTTGACGACGACGTTGTCGTTCATGCGGATGTTCTTGGGGTACTTCCACACGACGTTGAGGCCCTTCGAGACCTCCGGCCAGTCAAAGGTTCCCATCTTACGCCACCTCCGTCCCTGTGATGACCTTCATGCGCCGCTCAAAGGTGTCCTCGAAGGTCGAGGCATCCCCGCGGAAGTCCGTGATCGCGGCGTCTACGGCGTCGGCGTCCTTCTTGGCGGCCGCCTTGATCGCGTCGGCTTTCCCGCCAAGGAGGTCGATGCCTTCGATGAGGCGCAAGTCGAACTCGTAGAGCGTGTTGATCTCCTTTTCCTCCACGCGGATGTCCGCGGAGAGGCCGCTGTACCCTTGCTCGGCGTGGCGGATGCGTCCCTCGAGCTCTTTGATCTTGAAGATCACGCCGCCCATGGCTTCGAGCGATGCGAGTTGGTAGTTGCGCGTAAGCTCGGCGCGGGCGGCCTCGAGCCGGTCCTTCACGCGCAGCATCCGGTCGGCGACCTGGCCGCGCAGGAGCGCGTCGGCGGTGCGGAGGTCTTCGCGGCGCCTGTAGCCGGCAAACCCCGGGATGTGCATCTGGATCTTCTTGATCAGCCCGCGGTCGTCTTCGACGCGTTCTCGTAGGTCGGCGATAGGATGTGCCCCCCTTGCGGCGCACTTGCCCTCTCGATAATTAAGCAATGCCCTCGGTTATCCACGCGGCTGACGCGGGGCACTTACAAAACGGTTGAACTCGCCGGGCCAGGGTGGGCCGTCACCCGGGAAAACACGAGGTGGAGGGCCGCGGCAAGGGCAAAGGAAGGCAGCGTGGCCCCGATGGCCGGAAAGTGGGGGATCCACTCGCGCACGATGGCGTAGTACAGAAAGGCCGAGGGTGCCCAAGCGGCGAAGGCCAGCCACCGGACTGCCGGTGCGCCATCGGCGAACTCGTCGTCACGGTAGCCGGCGCGCCGCACGACGAAGGCGTCGGCGATGACAACCCCGAGCAGGGGGACAAAGACGCCGCCGACGAGCAGGAGGAACGTGTTGTAGGGGCCGCCAAGGCCTTGACCCTGGAAGAGGAGGTAGGCGGCGGCCGCCGAAGCGATCAAGGTGGCGGCCACGACCGCGCGGGCCTGCCGCCAGCTTGGCCGGACGTTCTGGATCGAGACCGCCGTCGAGTACACGTTCGCAAAGGCATTGTCCGTCTCGTCGACGAGGATGAGGAGGAGCGGCCATGCGCCGAGCTGCAGGAGGCCAAGGCCGCCCAGGAAGTCCGCGTAGCCTCCGGGCAAGGCAAACGAGTAGGCGTAGACAACAAGGGCGCCGCCGAGCGCGAAGAAGGCGGCATTCGCAAGCGAAAAGCCCCCGACGGTCCCGAGGAACGAGGCCTTCTCGGACTTCGCGAAGCGGTTATAGTCGGCAACGAGTGGCCACCACGAGACCGGCATCACGATCACGAGGTCGAGGGCGAGCGCGAGGGGGGGTTGCACGGCGAGGAGGTCGCCGACGGGGCGGGCGTTGAGGTTGCGCCCGCTTGCAACGAGCAGGACCGCGAGGACCGCCGTCGAGGCGAAGACCGCCCAGATCGCGAACTTTTCGAGCCAGGCGCGGACGATGGCCAGGGGCCCGGCGAGGGCGAGCAGGAGGACGACGCCGCCAAAAAGGGGCACGAAGACCAATGCCGAAACCCCGCCGAAGGGGTGGTCGAGCAGCTGGGCGGCTGCAAGAGACATGACGAGGAGCTCGAAGGCCGCCCACCCGAGGAGCTGGAGGGCGTTGAGGAGCGAGGGCACCGCGGACCCACGCCGCCCTAGGACCGGCCGCAGGCTCACCATTGTGGGCACGCCGTGGCGCGCGCCCGGACGCGCCGCGGCCGCGAGCATCAGCGCACCGACAACCGAGCCCACGACGGCAACCACGAGGACCTCGGCCATCGAGAGGCCATAGCCGTTCACGAGCCAGTCGCCGGCGGAGAGGACAAGGAGGCCGACCCCTAGGCTTGCCCAGAGGACGAAGAGGTCGAAGGCCCCGAGGACGCGGGCTTCCTGGGGCACGCTTTCCACCCCCCACTCGGGGGGCCGGTGGAGCTTCGGCAGCGCCATCGGCATCCACAGCGGCCGCGCGTTATATAACGCTGTTCTACTACACAGTGTTCACAACGGTGTTTCGCGTGATCCCTCCCGAGGACGTAGTAGCGCGGCGCGTGCTGCCCACGCTGCGCGCGATGGTGGCCGGCGAGCTGTCGGCGCGGGGGCTTTCGGAGCGCGAGGTCGCGCTGCGGATGGGGCTCACGCAGGCCGCGGTCTCCAAGTACTTGCGGGGCCGCGGTCGCCGCGAGGCGCCAGTGGCCGAGGCCCCGGCCTTCAAGGCGCTCGCGGCAAGCCTTGGCGAGGGCCTTGGGGCGGGCACGATGTCGACGGCCGAGGCGCTTGGCCATATTCAGGCCGCAATCCGCGCGCAGGAAGACCGGGGGTTGGTATGTCAGATGCACGAGCAGGAGGTGCCGTCGCTCCGCGGGCTGGGGTGTGACCTCTGCGTGCAGCGGGGCCCCTCCGCGCTGCTGCGTGACCAAGAAGTCCTGTCGGACCTGCGGGCGGGGCTGCGCATGCTCGAAGCCTCGGCAGGCTTCACTCGGCTCATCCCAAGTGTGGGCAGCAACCTGGCGAGGGGGCGCAGGGGCGCGCGGACGCCGCTCGATGTGGCGGCAGTCCCGGGCCGAATCTTCGAGATGCGGGGGGCCGTGCGGGTCCCGGCCGGGCCGGAGTTCGGCGCGTCCCGCCACGTGGCCGAGGTCGTTGTCGCGTTGGCCTCCGTTTTCCCGCGTGAGCTGGCGGCGCTCAACGTTCGAGCGGACCCGGGCACGCTGGCTGCGGCCCGCTCCCTCGGCTGGACCCTCGTCAAGTTCGATGCCGCCTACGAGGGGCGCTCGGACCGAATCGCCAAGGCGCTGCGGGGCCGCAGGCGCCCGCCTCAGGCCCTCTACCACGAGGGGGCCTTTGGCATCGAACCCATCATGTATGTGATTGGCCGAGGCGCGCGCGAGGTGGCCGCGCAGGCGGAAGCCCTTGCGTCACGGCTTGGCCGCGCCTGAGCCGGGCGGCGGCCCCTTCTTCCGGCGGCGCCGGAAGGGTTTGCGAACCGTTGCGCCTCCCATCACGGTTTTGTTCACGTCGATGCCCGACTCGGCCATCCTCTTGTTCACGTAGAACCCGCCAAAGGCCACCGCCACCATGGACGCGACGAGGAAGAGGAGGGGAACCGCGTCGACGGAGCTCGACGGCGGGTGGCGGTCGATGTGGACGGCAAAGCCCGACGTGAAGCCCGGCCCGACGCTGAGGGCGACCTCGCGGGTCGCGTTGTCGGCGGAGGCGCGCATCGTGTAGTTGCCGGGCGGGGCCTCAAGGGTGAAATTCCCCTGCGCGTCCGCGGTGGTGTTGAACCCGCCGGGCACGAGGGCAATCCGCGCGCCGCCTGCTGGCGAGCCATCCTCGAAGGTCACGGAGCCGGAAACACCGGTCTCCCCGAACGCGCCCGGCGCGAAGGCGGCAAGGCTTCCCAGGGCGACCATCGCGAAGAGGGCCCCGCGGGATCCCGCCCGAGCGCGCATCGCTCCGCCCAAGCGGGCCAGCGGTATTCAACCTGACGCGCGTGCCGACGGTTTTTTGACCGAGAGGCCTTTGTGCCCCCTGCAGCGAGCCCCATGAGCGACCAAACCGCCACGATCCGCGCGACCCGGGGCGAGTTCCAGCGCCTCATGATGCCGACGGACGCAAACCCCATGGGAAATGTCTACGGTGGCACGATCCTGAAGTACATCGACGAAGTCGCATCGGTCATCGCGATCCGACACTGCCGGACAAACACCGTGACCGCGTCGATCGACCGGATGGACTTCTTCCACCCCGTGTACATCGGGAATCTCCTGATCCTCAAGTCGGCCCTGAACTTCGTAGGGACGACCTCCATGGAGGTCGGTGTCCGCGTGGAGGCGGAGGACCTCAAGACCGGCAAGCGGCTGCACACGGGGTCGTGCTACCTCACGATGGTCTCGCTCGATCAATGGGGCAAGCCGACGGCGGCGCCCAAGGTCGTGCCCACGGACGACGAGGAGCGTGGGTGGTTCGATGGCGCGCAAAAGCGGCGCCACGCGCGCAAGCAGGAGCGCGCCGCAAGCGCGGACCCTTAGCTTCGCTGCACGCGCCCCCAGCGCAACGGCCTACCTGGCAGGCGCCCTCCACCCCTTCGGGTACCCGCAAACGGCGCGCATCATCCTGCGCCTGAGGCCCCACGGCAAGGTCCGGAATCCCGGGACGGCGATGTGCCGCAGGAACCACCACTTGACACCGGGGTTGCGCAACGGGGGGGATGTCCCCTCCGGGGCCCCTCGCATGACGCGGTCCTGCGCGGCCTCGAGGAGCGCGCGCTCGAAGTCGAACCGCAAGCGCGAACGCAGGGGAACCTTCGGCGGCGGCGCCGCGATTTCCACGCCCCATCCCTCCTACCACTTGGCCTTGATCGCCTTGAGGCCCGCCTGCGCGGCAAGCGCCATCGGTTCGTTCAGCGCCCCGATCGGCGGCGAGTAGCAGTTCTCCATGCGCGCGATGTCCTCGAGCGTCGAGCCCTTCCGCATCGCGAAGGCCAGGAAGTCCGCGCGCTCCTTCAGGTTTTCGCCGCCGACCATCGCGCACCCGATGAGCTTGTGCGTCTTGGGGTCGGCAAGCAGGCGGATGCGGATCCTCTTCATCGCGGGGTGGTACCGCGCGCGCGAGAACCCTTCGGCCTCCGCGAGGATGTAGGGGATGCCCATGGCTTCGGCGAGCGTCTTGGTGAGCGCCACGCCTCCGATCTGGATCTCGCCAGCGACCATCGCCCAGGGGCCGTAGACGGGCTCGTAGAACCGGTCCGCGCCCGCGGCGTTTGCCCCCGCGACCCGGCCCATGGCGACCGCGTGGGTCGCCGTAAGCCCGCGGATCGGAATCCCCGCGACTGCGTGGGGGACTTCCGTGCAGTCGCCGGCGGCGAAGACCTCGGGCTGGCTCGTGCGCATGTGGCTGTCCACGGCGATCCCCCCGGTGGTGCCAAGCTTGACGCCGACTTGCTTGGCGATGCGCGTGTTGGGGTGGGTCTTCGTCGCGAAGACGACAAGCTCGGCGGGAATCGTGTGGGCCGAGGTCCGGACGGCCGCAACCGCGCCGTTCGGGCCGGCCTCGATCCCTTCGACCTTCACGCCTAGGTGGACGCGGACGCCCAGGTGCTCAAGGGACTCCTTGACGCGCGCCATGAAGTCGGGGTCCGAGTATTCCGCCATGAGCCAAGGCTCGTCGTCGACGATGTGCGTTTCGATTCCCCGGCGCGCGAGGCCCGTCGCCATTTCGATTCCAAGCGGCCGCCCCTTCACCACGACGGCGTGGCGGACATCGTCGAGCATGGGGTCGAGGGCCATTGCCGCGCGCAGGTTCTTCACGAAGGTGACGCCCGGCAGGTCGGCGCCGGGGAGGGGGGGCCGCTCGTATTGGAAGCCGGTCGCGAGGACGAGGCGGTCGAAGCGTACGGGCGCCCCGCCGACCACGGCTTTGCGGTCGGCGATCGAGACGGATTCCACGGGGCTTGAGGTGCGCAGGTCAATTCCGATCTTGCGGTAGTGCTCAGGGGGCTGCATGATGAGCCCTTCGAAGGTGGGGATTTCGCGGCCGAAGACCATGGGGATCGCGCAGGGGCTGTAGGCCACGTCCTCGAATTCCGTGGCGACCACGACTTCGGCGCCGGGGTCGGTCTCCTTGGCCGTCGAGGCTGCGGTGATGCCGGCAGGGCCACCCCCGACAACGAGAATTCGCATGGTGCCGCCCCCCGCAGCGAAGCGGCCCCCGGGCAATTAGGGGTTTCGCCGCAACCGCGTCGAAAGGGCCGCGGCCGAAGGGCTCACGCCGCGAGGGGCGAGAGCATTTGGACGAGCTGGGCCTTGGGGGGCAGCCCCACGACCTGGTCGGCCAACTGGCCGTCCTTGAAGATGAGGAGCGTGGGGATGCTCATGATCCCGTAGCGCACCGCCGTCTCGGGGTTCTCATCCGTGTTGAGCTTGCCAAAGGTCACTTTGCCTTCCCACTTCGACGCAAGTTCATCGATGATTGGGGCCATCGCGCGGCAGGGGCCGCACCAGGGCGCCCAGCAGTCCACGACCACGGTAGGGTGAGATTGCACGAAGTCGGCGAAGGAGGCGTCGGTGGTTACCAGCGGCTTGCCGGGGGGCTCGAGGGCCGAGCGGCGCGGCGCTTCAAGCTTGCGCGCGCGGATCGCAGCGAGCTCCGGGTCCTGCGCGGAGTCCATCGGCCTCCAAGTTCGGGAGGGCAAGATGAACTTAGCCTTGCAGGGATTGAGGGCGGTGGCCTTGGGGCGGGGGCTACTCGCCCTTGGCGCCGGGCGGGCTCGCGCGGCCCTCGCGCTTCGAGCGCTCCTCGGGGGAGGCCGCGAAGGGCGCAAGCTGCTTGGCGAGGCGTGTGCGGCTGGCGGCGCCCTCGATCCTCGACACTTCGAGAGCGTGCTTGGTGATGACGAGGGTCGGGAGCACCGTGACGCCCCAAAGGTCGCGCGCGTCGGGGTTCTTGTCGAGGTCGAGCCGCGCGAAGGCGACATCGCCCCAGTACTCGGCGGCGAGCTCCTCCATGACGGGCTTCATCGCGTGGCAGGGTTTGCACCACTGGGCCCAGAATTCGAGCAGGGCGACGGGGTATCTCTTCAGGAAGGCCGTGGCGTCCTTCGTGGACTGGTCGATGGGGGCCTCAGGCCACTCGAGGCCCGTAGCCTTGAGGTGCTGGAGGCGCGCGTACCGCTTGAGCTTCTGCTCGCGAAGGCGTGCAAGCTCGGGGTCGTCGGGGGCGGGGGTTGCCATTGCAACAGGAGAGCCGGCCATCGGGCCTAAAAGACACGCGCTTACGTCTCGCCGGCGAGGCCCGTGCGCGCGAAATGTTCAAATCGCGTCCCGGAGGTCTGCGCCCGCTTGGGGGCCTGAAGGGTGGGTTTGAGCTGGCTGCGCGCGCTCACAGGCGTTTTCCTCGCGGCCGCCCTCTTCTTCCCCGTCGCCCTCGCCGAGCCGAATCTCGAGGCGAGGCTCGACTCGCTGCGCGAACTGCGCGTGGAGCTCACAGGGGCCACGCCTGGCGCGGAAGCACCCGCCTGGCGCGCGGCCGTGGATGCCGATGGGTCGGGCTCCGTCTCGGCTCAGGAAGTCGCGGCGTTCGAGAGCGTTCTCGAAAAACTCGCCGCCCTTCCCGAGGTCGGCGTCCTTGAAGCCTACAACCTCACTTGGGCCGCGGAGAACGCGAGTGGCGCAAGCGGCGCCACTCTGGATGGGCGAGCCAACCTCTCCGCGTTCGCCCTCACTCGCGCCCCAGCCTTCCGCGTCCTGGCACGCCTCGATTACGCAAACGCGACGCTCGACCGGATCGCTCTCACGTTCACGAACCTCTCGGGGCCGGTGGGCGCGGTTGTCGCCCTCGGTGTTTTGCAAGAGGTCACCTTCTCCTGGGGACCGCCACCCACAGACCGCACGACGCGCCGCGTCGAGGTCGTCGCGCCGCCGCGGCTCGCATTCCACATGCACGTGGCCGGCGGCCTCGAGATCATCGGGTTCGAGTCCTTGGTGCCCGGGACCTTGGCCGCGGACCACTCGCGCGTCGACGGGGTCACCATTGAGTACCCGGCGGTCGTGATTGTGCGTGTCCGTGAGGTGGGCAACGCCGCGCTTGTCGTCGTGATCGCCGCCATCCTTCTTCCCGCCGTCGGCGTCGCCTACGTGACGCTTCGGAGCGCGCGGAAGATGCGGGTCGCCGAGCACCCCCTGCCGGTCGAGCCCCGTTACAAGTAGCCGCGGGAGAAGGCGCGCTTGAGCTCCCCGCGCCCGGCCCCTCAAGCGAGCCCGGCCTGCGCCTGGTGGATCAAGTGCGACCCGACGGCCGCCGCCCACGGGGGCTGGAATTGGCCCGACCTTTTCGAAGAATACCGGCCGGGCAAGCCCTACCTGTGGTCGGTGGGCACGGCGCTGTCCCAGAAGAACGCGCGGCTGGCAAGGCGGGGCGACCCTGTGTTCGGCTACGCGGCGGGCGAGGCCTTCCGAGCGGTCCTCGCGCTCGCCGAAGTTGAGCGAGGCGGCGTCTTCGTGCCCGGCGAGCGCTCGCCAAGCCCCGGAAGCGGATTGCCGGGGGGCTTCACCGTGGCCCTTCGGCCCGTGGCGCTGCTTGCAAACCCCGTCTCGCTTTCGGCGGTGCGCAAGGCCTTGGCCCGCCACGACCCCGAGTTCCTCCGCACGCGGTTCGGTTCGATCTTCAAGGTCCGCCGCGGGGAGCTTCGCGCGCTGCTCACCCTTGTGGGGCGTGCCGACCCCGGGGCGCACATTCCCCGCGCCTGGCGGACCCTTTCGAGCCCACCGGAGCGCAAAGCGAGGGGCCGGCGGGGTTGACGCCACCGCATCTTTCTTCAACTTGGGCCGTCTCGTGAATCCTCGTGGTCGACCCCCCTGCGCCCAAAGGCGGCGCGCCGGCCCCGCCCCCTCGGGTGGTTTGGCGCGCAAACGAGCTGCGCCGCGCCTCCCGCACGGGGGCGCTCATCAGCCTCACCGTGAGCCTCTTCCTCCTCGCGCTCGTCGGCTCAAGCGTGGCTCTCGGCGACCGCTCCGTGGTTACGCTGGTCGCGCTCGTCTTCTCGCTCTTCTTGATTGACGGTGCGCTCACGAGGTTGCTTGCCGCCGCGCGAGCGCCGCTGGCCATCGGCACATCCAGCGACGCCGTCCACATGCGCACGCCGAAGGGTGAGCAGGCAATCGTCTGGAAGGACATCGTCGACATCCGCTTCACCTCGGTCGGGCCGCGCCCCGACACGATGGTTATCACGCTCCGCACCGGGGACCTCGTGACCCTGCGGGGCGTGCTCTCGACGATCGCCACAGAGGTCAAGCTCGCGTGGCTCGAGGCGAGCACCCGAAAGGGGCCCGCGCGAACAAGGCCTCCAGCAGCGGCTTCTTCGGCCATCCCTGCCGAGGCCTTCCGTGAGCTCACTCCGTCGCGCGCGCCCCAGTACTGGGAAGGCACCGAGGCGCAGGTCGCACCCTCGCAGGCCCTGCCGGAGTGGGCGTACTCTCGCGCGCCGAGCGGCACCGCCGTGGCCGATGTGCGCTACGGAGCGCCGCAGGGCGCCGTGCGCCCCTTCGTGTGGCACTTCATCCCAGGCGCGAGCGCTCGCACGACGGGCCTCTTCCTAATCATGACCGTCGGCCTGGCGGCCTTTGCGGGCGCTAGGGTGGGCGCCGAGGCGCTCATGGCCGCCTCGGGCCTGCCCCGCGACCCGGTCACCTCGAGCGCCTTCGGCGTGGCGGCCGGCCTTGCGCTCGCCGCCGCTCTCTGGCGCCGCCTCAATGGCGCCCTCTCTCGCGAGGTCGCCGATTCGGTCCTCTTCCTCCCGGCCTTCGACCGCACGAAAGGCGAGATCGTCCGGTCGCTCGTGGACGCGGGCGCCACCGTGGGCGTTGGGCCCGGGCGCGAGCGTCGGATGCGCGGACGCCTGGTCGTGCGATGGCCCTCGGCCCACACGCGCGCGACCGTCTTGCAGGCCTCCCCGGACACGCGCGCGATCGTGCTAAGGACAGTCGGCGCGTCGAACTTCGACATCCACGCGCGCTTCAAGGGCGCCATTCTGGAGCGGCTCGGCGGACCTGGCTTCAAGAAGTAGGCGGCCTGATGGCAATCGTGGCCCCCGTACGCGTATCCGCCTCGCCCCACGGGTTGAAATGCCCGCGCCGGTTTGGCGGGGCCCGTGGCTC
Organism: Thermoplasmata archaeon; assembly: GCA_041487695.1. Classification (GTDB taxonomy): domain Archaea; phylum Thermoplasmatota; class DTKX01; order DTKX01; family DATEUP01; genus DATEUP01. The sequence goes on from JBGPNV010000070.1 coordinate 10,227, forward strand.
CGCCGCCTGAGC
>JBGPNV010000071.1:0-10133 GCA_041487695.1 Thermoplasmata archaeon
ACAAAACCCTCAGACCCTCACGGGTCTCCCGAAACCTTACGTGCCCTTCGGATGGGGGTGCCTGTGGTAGTCACCAATTTGCGGAACGCCTCCATGAGCTTCTTCGTAACGGGCCCCGGCTTGCCCTCCCCGATGACGCGGCCGTCGCTCTCGACGACCGGCGCGATCTCCGCGGCGGTCCCCGTGAGGAACACCTCGTTCGCGGCCCAGAGGTCGTACATGGTGAACGGCCGCTCGCGGATGGGGATGTGGAGCTTGCGGCAAAGCTGGAAGACGGTCTCGCGCGTGACGCCGGGCAGGTTCGTCGAGCTGTAGGGCGTGACGACGGTCTTCCCTTGGACGATGAAGATATTGTCCGCCGTAGCCTCCGAGACATACCCCTGCATGTCGAGCATGATCACTTCGTCGGCGCCGCGCTGGTTCCCCTCGATGCGGGCGAGGATGTTGTTGAGGTAGTTCAGGGACTTGATCGAGGGCGAGAGGGACTGCGGGGGGACGCGGCGGTACGAGGCGGTGACGACCCGGAGGCCCTTTTCGTACTTGTCGCCGTAGAGGGCGGGGAAGGGGACCGTGATGACGATGAAGGTAGCGCCCTTCGTGCACTTGCGCGGGTCGATGCCGATGTCGCCGACGCCGCGGGTCACGACGGGCCGGATGTAGCCGTCGTGGATCTTGTTCTTGCGGAGGGTTCCGAGGATGGCGCGGCGGACTTCCTGTTCGCTGCGCCCGACATCGAGCGAGATTGCCTTCGCCGACATGAAGAGGCGCTCCACGTGGCGCCTGAGCTTGAAGACGCGGTCGTTGTAGACGCGGATCCCTTCGAAGACGCCGTCGCCGTAGAGGAGGCCGTGGTCGAAGACGCTTACTTTGGCTTGCGATTGCGGGTAGAATTTGCCGTCGATGTAGACTTGGAGTTCCATGGGGGTCGTCCGTCCGGCCCCTGGGGGGCGCAGGTGGGGTAGCGCTGGGGGGCTTTTTGAAGGTGCAGTAATAACGGAGGGCGCAGGGCGGCGCCCCTACCCCGCGATGAGCCACTCCATGAGCCCCTTCTGGGCGTGGAGCCGGTTTTCCGCCTGGTCGTAGACCACGGACTGCTCCCCGTCGAGCACGCCGTCGGTGATCTCAAGGCCGCGGTGGGCCGGCAGGCAGTGCATGACGATGGCGTCTTTCTTGGCCTTCGCCAGGAGCCTCGCGTTGACCTGGTAGGGCCGGAAGACCTTCTCGCGCTTGGCGGTCTCCGCCTCGTCGCCCATGGAGACCCACACGTCGGTGTAGAGGACATCGGCGTCCTTGGCCGCCGCCGCAGGGCTCTCAAGGATCTCGAACTTCGAGCCTGTCTTCTTGGCGATCCGCTGGGTCTCGCGGGTGAGCGCGGCGTCGGGCCTTTCCGTGGCGGGGCAGCCCACGGAGATGTCCGCGCCGACGAGGGCTGCGCCGAGCATGAGCGAGTTGCAGACGTTGTTCCCATCGCCGACATACGCGATCTTGACCCCTTCGAGCGAGTCCTTGTGTTCGCGGATGGTCTCGAGGTCGGCAAGCGCCTGGCAGGGGTGCTCCTTGTTGTCGAGCGCATTGATGACCGGGACAGAGGAGGCCTCCGCGAGCGCGTGGACGTTCTTCCAGTCGAAGGCGCGGTAGACAACGGCGTCGCAGTAGCGCGAGAGGACGCGCGAGGTGTCGGCCACGGTCTCGCCCCGCCCGAGCTGGATGTCCTTGGGGGAGAGGTAGAGTGCGTGGCCGCCGAGCTGGGCGACCCCGACCTCGAAGGACACGCGCGTGCGCGTCGAGGGCTTCTCGAAGATCATCGCCACGGTGCGCCGCGCAAGCGTGGAGCGGACTTGGCCGGCCTTGAACGCCCGCTTGATGCGGTCCGCGCGGTCGAGGATGTCGCAGATTTCGCGCTCGATGTCCAGCATGGAGAGGAGGTGGCGCACCATTCCGAAGCCTCTGAGCCTCCGCCAGATCGGCGGACGAGGCTATAGAGAAAACGGTGGGATGCCGAAGAGCGCGTCCGCGGCGAGGTTCACGGAGAGGAACACGACGTAGGTGATGACCGCCATCCAGACGCTGCGCGGCCACTGTTCGGAGGGCGCAGTGTCGGGGAGCAGCACGATCTTGAACGTGTAGATGAGGGCGACGATCGCCGCGACGGTCCCGAGGGAGCCGAAGCCCCGAGGCCACCCGACGAGCCCCACGACGAAGAGGAGGACGAGGGCGACGATGCCCGTGAGCAGGTAACGGCCGGTGGTGATCCGCTGCGTGGCCTGCGCGGTGCCGAGCATGAGGCGGGCCACGACCATCATGACAAGGACCGCGATGAGGAGCGCAGCGAGCGTGACCAGGAGGGACTCGAGGGTAAGCGCCACGCCCCCGCGAGCAGCGCGCGCGCAAGATGAAGCTTGGGGTGCGCCTCAGAGGGTGGGAGAGGGGGAGTGCAGGAGGCAGGATTCGAACCTGCGAAGGCCTGAGCCAACAGATCTTGAGTCTGCCCCCGTTGGCCGCTTGGGTACTCCTGCAGGGCCGACCGAGCGGGGGCGGGGAGAAAAAGGTTGGCGGGCCTGAAGGGGGAGCCCGCCCCCCAGGTTCGAGCCGACCGCCCGCAAAGGGCATCCTTAAACGAACTCGTACACGTTTGCGGGGAGGTTTCCCTTCTTGATCTCCTCCTCGAGCTGCTCGAGCATCAGGATGCGCTCGTAAGTGGGCGGGTGCGTGGAGAAAAGCTCGTTCGCCCGCCTCCAGTGGCTGTGGCGCTCGGCTTCGACGGCCTTCTCGAGCTCGTACTTGTCGAGTTGGCCGTCGTGGTCGAGGTCGTAGCGGTCCATCTTTGCCTCGAGGGTGCGGTAGTCCTTCGCGGCGCGCACGGGGTCGCCGATCATGAAGGCGCGGAGGCCGGAGGGCTCGTCGGCGCCCCCGGCTAACGAGAGGCCGTAGGCGACCTTCGTGAGCGCCGAGGCGAGCAGGTGGGGGTCGCGCGTCGCGGCGCCGCTGTAGGCATCCGCGTAATACTCGCGCGTCCGCGAGAGGTAGAGGACGAGCATCTGCGTGACGAGGTACACGAGGTACGAGACCAGTGCGACCAACAGGGCGACGGCGATGGCCTGGCCGGCACCCTTGCCCCGCGGGTGCCCATGGCGCAGGAACTCGAACCCTGCGCGCGCCATGACGTAAGCAAGGATGGGGACCGCGGAGACGAGGGTCATGACAATGACGTCCTTGTGCCGCAGGTGACCGACCTCGTGGGCGAGCACGGCGCGGACCTCGTCGGCGTTGAGCTTCTCGAGCAGGCCCCCCGTGACGACGAGCTCCGCGCTTGCCACCGTCCGCCCGAAGACGAAGGCGTTCGGCAAAGGGTCACGGTTCACCCAGATGTGGCGCGGCGGCGGCACGCCGGCCTGCTTTGCGAGTTCCTGGACGGTGGAATAAAGCCACGGGTTCGACTTGTGCGTCACCGGCTCGCCCACGCGGGCCGCCCTCCTGACGATCGACGGCGAGACCGCCCACTGCCCAACGACGAAAAGGAGCGCGAGGATGAGGAGGATGAGGAGCGCCCCGGGCGTGGCGGTGGCCTGGAGGGCGAAGTCCACGATCGCAAGGACGAGCAGGAGCAGGACCGACAGGAAGGCGAACACGAGGACGACGGTCGCGTAACTGCCGCGGCGCAGGGCAGCGAGGGAGCCCACGGAAAGCGAAATAAGCGCAGAGGGGATGAGGCTTGCGCAGAGATGACGGAACTCGTCGAATCGGTCACGTGCCGCCAGTGCGGAGGCCCCTTGCGCTTGGGGCCCGGCGAGGTCATCGTCACGTGCCCCTACTGCGGCACGGCGGCACGCCTTGACAGCGCGCGGCCCTTCCTGCTCAAGCACGCGATGCTGGCGGCCCGGCTCGACCGCGTGGGGGCGCAGGGCGCGGCGGAAGGCTGGATGCGGGGCGGCTTCATGATGCCCGCCGGCATGGCCCGGGCCTCGAAAGTCGTGTCGCTCGACTGCGTCTATGTCCCTTTCTATGTGTTCGAGGTTGCGGCGAAGACGTCGTACGCGGGGCTCCTCACGCGGACGGGAACGAATGAGCGGCGGACGGGCGTCGTCCCGCGCAACTACTTCTGGAAGGTCCTCGGGCGCCGCTCCACGGACTTCCCGGTCCACGAGTACAAGGTCCCGCTCGCGGCAAAGGTCCCGTTCGACACGTCGGGGATGGTCCCGGGCTCCAAGTTCCTGAACGCCGAGTTGGACGAGGATGAGGCGGCACGGATCGCGCGGGGGGAGATCGAGGCGCGGGAGCGCGAGCTCCTCAAGGACATCGTGGACGTCCTGGAGGACGCGAAGACCGATGTCGCTCTGAACAACGCGGAGTTCCTCCACGCCCCGCTGTGGTTTGAAGAGTACGTGTACAAGGGGCGGCAGGCTGTCGTGATCATCGACGCAGCCACGGGCGAAATCGTGCGCGGCGACATCCCGCCGCCGACGGGCGGGTTCGGCGAGTTCCTGCGGACCGCGGGGCGCGACCTGACGGGCGGCTGAGGTCGGTTAGCGAAAGCCGGTGGGTAGCGGCGGCAGTTTGCGCCGATCGGCAAGCGCCCCAAGCGCCTCGCGCGCGTGCTCGATGAGGAGCGCGGCGTAGGGGTCGAGGGGGAGCCGCTCGAGGTAACGCACGGCGCGCCCGAGCTTGATCCGCGCGCCCTCGAGGTTGCCGGTGCTCGCGTGGTGGTGGGCCGCGGCCAGGATAAGCAGCGCGCGGGCAAGGCCGTCCTTCTTGTCGGTCCAGCGGGCGTGGAGCCAGCCGTCGGTCGCCGCGTCGTGGAAGCGGCCTTCGCGGATGGCGCGGACAAAGGACTCGGGAAGGTCGGGCACTTGGGTTCGCCTCGAGGCGGGGGCGCGTCAGGCCGCTTCGTAAGGGCGGGCCTTTGTACATGAACCGTCGGGGAGGCTCGCAGAGCCGTCCGGGAGCCGTCTCGTTCCGGCGCCTGCGCGAAAACCTGCAAAGCCGCAGGTGGCCTCAACGGCGAAGGAGGCGTGGGCCGTTGACCACCCGAATCCCGATCGATTACGACTGCGCGAACCCCCGGCGGCTCGCGGAATTCTACGTGCAAGCCTCCGCCACGAACAACAGGGGGTCCCGCGGGGCTTCGCGACCTGGGACGTGTATTTCGGTGCCAACAAGGTGCCGGTCGAGGAGCGCAACGACCGGGCCGCGATCGTCGACCCCGAAGGCAAGCGGCCGCGGATCTGGTTCCCCAAAATGGACACGCCGAAGCCGCCCAAAAACCGCCTCCACCTCGACCTAAAGCTCGGGCCTCCCCCGCGCGCGCCTGTGGCGGAGCGGAAGGCCAGGCTCGACCCGGAAGTGAAGCGCCTCGTGGGGCTCGCCGCGAGCTCCAGGAGGCGGCGGACGAGGACAACTACTCCTCCGTAACCTGCCTCGACCCCGAGGGCAACGAGTGCGACGTGGCCTGACCCGGCGAGCGGCCCCGCGCTCCAAACGCTTAACTACCGCGACCCGTGATTTTGCAAGCGGGGTGGGGTGCGCGCAGCGCGCCCCACCGAGGGTGGGTGGGTTCACGGCGCCGGTGGGTTCGATCCAGCGCTTCATCGACGCGGGCGAGGAGCTCGCCTCGAAAGGGCAGTTCGAAAAGGCCCTCGAGCAGTTCGACCTTGCCGCCGGCCAATCCGCCACGAATTGGAAGGCATGGATTGGGAAGGGCGCCTGCGAACTCGAGCTCGGCAAATTCGAGGACGCCTCGCGATCCTTCGCGCAGGCCTCGGAGGCGAAGCCCCAGGACCGCGCGGCTGGCCTCCTCCAAGCGGAGGTTTGGCGGAGGGCGGGGACCTTCGACCGCGAGGTCACCGTCCTCGAGTCCTTCCTGCAGAAATTTCCGGAGGACGACCAGGCGCTGCTGCGCGGCGCGCGCGCGCTCCACGCCCAGAAGCGCGATGAGGAGGCCGTGGCCTGGCTCCAGCGGCTCTTCAAGGCGCAGCCGAACAGCCCGGCGGCCTACACGCTCCAGGCCGAGATCCTGCGCGGCGCGGGCAAGACCGCTCAGTCTCTCGAGCTGCTCGAAAAGGCGCTCGCGTATGACGGGAAATACGCCGCGGCCCTCGAAGCAAAGGCGCGCATCCTCGAGTCGCGCGCGCGCTTCGGCGAGGCGGCCTCCACGTGGCAGAAGCTCGTCGATTCCGCAGGGCCGCAGGTCCCGTACGTGCTCCCGCTCGGCCTCACGCTTGAGCAGGTCGGCGACGTCGAGGGCGCGCAGCGCGCGTACAGCTCGGCCGTGCGGCTCGACCCCGAAGCGGTCGGCGCATGGGAGCGGATCCTCGCCAGGTACGCGATCCTGCCGGAAGAGGCCCGCACGAAGGAGCTGAACACGCTTGACGCGCAGCTTGTCACCGCGCCGAAGGACTTCGTCGCCCTCGCGCGGAAGGCCGTGCTCTTGCGGCTCCTCGGCCGCAAACGAGAGGCGGGCGCCATCCTCGACCGTGCGCTCTCCTTCCACCCCTACTTCGTCTTCGCCTTCCTCGAGCACGCGCAGCTTGCCGAGGACAGCGGGGACCTGCACAAAGCCCTCGACTGGGTCGAGCGCGCGGTCGACCAAGGCCGCCCTTCCGAGAGCGTCCTCATGCGCAAGTACGGGACCCTCCGGCGCCTCGGCCGAATGGAGGACGCCCAGCTCGCGCTCCGGAAGGCCGTCATGCTGAACCCCGCGCGCGAGGAGGCGTGGACCGAGGCCGGGCTCATCCCCCTCATTGTGGGCGGCCAGCCGGAGGCGACCCGTTTCTTCGACGAGGCGCGCGCGCGCCACCCCGACTCGTACGTCGTGTGGTTCGTCGATGGCCTCCTCAAGGAAAAGGCCGGAAAGTTCGAGGCGGCGCACCAGTCGGTCGACCGCGCGATCGCGCTCGGGGCCAACTCCCACGCGGTCCTCGCGGCGAAGGCGCGCCTCTCCTACGGCGAGCGCAAATTCGAAGACGCGATCGACTGGGCCTCGCTCGCGCTCGCGGTCGGGTCGACGCCGGAGGTCCTCTACATCAAGGCGCGCTCGCTCTTCGAGCTCAAGCGGCTCCCGGAGTCGCGCCCCTACTTCGAGAAGGTCCTTGCCGAGACCCCAACGAACATCGATGCGTGGTGCTGCCTCGGCGACTGCAAGTTCGTGGGCGCCGACAATGTCGGCGCGCTCGCGTGCTACGACAAGGCCCTGGGCCTCGACGACAACAACCACGAGGCCTGGCGAGCCAGGGGCCTCCTCCAGTATTCCCTGAAGGACTTCGACGAGGCGCTCCAGTCGCTCGCCCACGCCCTGGACTCGATGGAGAACGACCCGGAGATCTGGGCCGTCGAGGGGAACATCTACGCGGAAATGCAGCTCTACCCGCTGGCCGAGAAGGCGCTCGACCGCGCGCTCGAGTTCCGACCGAGGTGGGCTCTCGGCCAGATCAACAAGGGGAACCTCTACGCGAAGATGGGTGAGATCAGGAAGGCGGTCGCGGCCTACGAGAAGGCGCTCGAGATCGAGCCGACAAACGAGACGGCCCGCCGGAACCGGGAGATCGCGCTCGAGGACATCCAGGACTACGCGCCGCTTGCGGAATCCTACCAACGGCGCCTCGACAAGGACCCGCGCGACCGGCGCGCTCTCGTGGGCCGTGCCAACGCGCTGCTCCAACTCGGGAACATCGAGGCGTCGCTCGAACTTTCGAACCGAGCCATCGAGGTGAAGCCGGACGGCACGGCCTTCCAGCTCAAGGGGCGCGCGATGCAGCTCAAGGGCGAGTTCGGCGCGGCGATGGAGGCCTACGGGAAGGCGCTCGAGGTGGAGCCGAAGCGACACGAGGCGTGGAACAACCTCGGGTCCGTGCTCTACCAGATGCGCTACTACGGCCACGCGCTGTCGTGCTTCGACAAGGCCGTGAAGCTCGAGCCGCAGGGCGCACGCGCGTGGGCGAACCTCGGGAATGTCCAGTTCGTGCTCTCGGACTTCGTGAACGGCGCGAGGTCCTTCCGCAAGTCCGTAAACCTCGACGACCAGGACGCGGGCGTCTGGGCCAACCTCGGCAACGCGGAGGGCGCGCTTGGCAACTTCGAGCCCGCCGTGGCGGCCTACAAGAAGGCGATCGGGATCGACGAGAAGGTGCTGACCGCATGGCTCGCGCTCGGGTTTGCCTTCTTCCGGCTCCAGGAGTTCGGTGACGCGGTGGAAGCCTACGACCGGGCGCTCGTGCTCTCGCCGAACAACTTCCAGGCGCTGCTCGGAAAGGCGAACGTGTACAGCGCGCAGGGGGACTACAAGCGTGCGATCGAGCTTTACGACGAGGCGCTCGCGGTCGAGGTCGGCAGCGCGGTCGCCTGGAACAACAAAGGGTACGCGCTCACGAAGCGCGGGATGTCGAACCTGGCGCTCAACTGCTTCACGAAGGCGATCGACCTCGACCCGAAGTACGCGGAGGCCTGGAAGAACAAGGGGAATGTCTACGCGTCGCTGAAGAAGCTCGAGACCGCGCTGATCTGCCTCAACACGTCGCTGAAGATCAACCCGCACGACATCGAGGCGCTGACCTCGAAGGGCGCGCTGCTCGCGGCGAAGGGGGACACGGCGAAGGCGAAGGAAGTCCTGGAGGAGGCGGCGCGCGCCCAGCCGAAGAACGCGGCGGTCCAGGTGAACCTCGGGCTCATGCAGGCGAAGTCGGGCGAGTCGGCGCGGGCCATCGAGTCGTTTGAAAAGGCGCTCGCGATTGACCCGGCGGAGCCGACCGCGCTTTTCAACATGGCCGCCGCGCACGAGAAGCTGCTCAACCACAAGGCCGCCTGGGCCTACATCCAGAGGTACAGGGCGGGCGACCCGGAAGATGAAGAGGCGACGAGCCTTGCGGTCAAGGTCGCCGAGGGGCTTGGGTACGCGCGTGAGGTCGAGCGGATCCTGAAGGATGTCGAGAAGCGCAAGGCGGCCAAGGCCGACGAGGCGGCGCGCAAGAAGATCGAGGACCAGCAGGAGGAGGAGCCGAGCGGGGCGCCGGAGGGCGCACAGGACGAGGATGACCGGCCGGGCGCGGACGATGAGCGCGGCCGGGATTGAAGCGGCGCGCGGGCCCGCCGGCCTTCACTCTTGGGAGTGGGGCAAGTCTCGGAGCAGGGCCGGGTCCAGTACCAACACCGGTGGGAGTGGCTTGGGGTAAGCGCCGACGGCCGCCTCCAATTCCATCCATGTCAGCGTCTCGAGGGCGAGCGTGGCCTCTTCCTCGTTGATCTTGCCTTCGGCGAGCCCTCCGTACATCTCCCCCAGGTCGAGGACGAACCGCCGCCCGTCGGGGAAGATGAAGTGGTCGAGGTAGAGGTCGTCGATCGTGGTCTCGAAGCCCTTGCCGTCCGAAGCCCGCACTATGCCCGTCCAGGGCATCGTCGTGTCCGAGTAGGTCCCAAGGAACCGGTCGTCGACCGTGTAGATCGAGATCGTCGTATGCGTCGCGCCCTTCCGCTGCACCCGGAAGGCCTTGAACGCCTTGTCGAACACGAGCTCGCCGTTCACGCGGAAGGGGCGGCTCACGTGCATGTCGTCGTACCCGGCGACCGCGAGGTCGCCGTCGTCGTAAAACAGAAACTCACGGTAGTGCGAGACCTTTCCCGAGCGGCGGTGGAAGTGCGTAGTGAGCGGGCCGAGGAGCTCGAGGCGCCCGTGGGACGGACCGACCGGCATTGGCTCCACCAAGCGAGTGGAAAGGCGGTTCCGTGCGTGAAGAGCTTTCCGATTCCCGTGGAGCGAATGCGTGCACGCCGGCTGGCCCTCCGGCTCGTCACCGGCGGCGCGCAAAGCGGGCCGCAGCCTCGGCCCCGAAGACTGCACGGATGAGGCGAGGGTCGTCGACGCTGTACCCGACCATGTCAAACTCCGGCGGAACTCCGAGAACTTCGTAAGGGTCCCATGCCGGCGCGGCGTGCGGCGCGCCGGACTTTGCGCCTCGATGCATGAGATTCCTCCAGAAACCCGCCATCATGTGAAACCTACCCCCACGGCGTATATAACTGCGCCGACGAGCGCGAGTCCCATGCCAGAGTTGAGCCAACGGAACCGTGCCGTCACGATCTGGCGGTTCTTCTCGATCACGGCCGCCAGGCCCCCGACGAGGGCGCGCCGCAATTCCCCGGGGGGG
>JBGPNV010000072.1:0-9893 GCA_041487695.1 Thermoplasmata archaeon
CAGACGGCGACGACCGTGGGCACATTCCCGATCGCCTCGTCCGATGTGGTGGTGGGTTCCAAGTTTGCCCTCGAATACGTCTCGGGGTCCCCCGACCGGATGCTCGTGGGCGCGAAAAACGTGCGCTTCCTCGAATTTACCGTGCGCTCGGCCGGCGAGCCGTTCAATGTCAAGGCAATCAACATCACCCTGCTGGGCACGATTGCCCGTTCGAGCGCCTCTGCCTACATCAAGGTCAACGGCACCATGATTTCGGGGGCGGCGAATTTCGATGCGACGCGCACCGCGCATTTCAGCATCAATTTCCCCCTGCTTGACACGGTGGGCTGGGTCCCGATGGAGGTCTTCGCCAATATTACAGGCACCCCTGGCCAGACCATGGCATTCCAGGTCGCGGCTTCCACCGACACGTTTGCCCAAGGGCAGATTTCCGGGAAGGGACGCAACGGGGCTTCATCGAGCTCCTTCCCGCTCGCCGGCGCGATGGTAACCCTTACTGGAGCGGGTAACCTGTCGGTCGACGAGTGGAACGACACGAGCCTTGCCAACCAGCCGCGGGCCGGGGCCACGAGCGTCTATCTGCACACATTCAAGCTGCGCGCGCATGGCGAAAACATCGACTTCAACAAGTTCGAGATGGTACAAACGGGCAACCTCACGGACGCGCAATTCCTCGCCGTCACGCTGCGCGTCCGCGGCGGCGTGTGGCTCTCGGGCACTTTTTTCGCCGGAAAAGTGACTTGGGACGCGGGGGTCACGGGCAAGCTCTTTGGGATCACGATCAACGTGACAAACACCGGCCAGAGCGTGGTCGATGTCTACACGAACCTGACCACCGGCGTGCAGGCGAAGGAATTCTCGATGTACGTGAACGACAACACGAAGGTCCGGGGCTACGGGAAGACGTCGCTCTCGACCCTTTACGCGAATGGGGAGAACGCGCCCTACCCCCTGTCGCTCGGCGTGCGCCGCATCCAAGGCGACGCCCTCTTTTGGGGCACGAACCTTGCGCCCGCCTCCATCCTCGCCCCCACGATCAACATCCCGTTCCTCAAGGTCACGATCAAGGCCATTGGCGAAAACATCACTCTCGACGAAATTTTCCTGCGGTCCCTCCAGGGCCTACCCTCGGGCGGGTCGGTAAACATCCTGCTTTACCGGGATGTAAACAACGACACGACGACCGCGCTGCAGGGCGACGACGTGGACATCGGCCTTAGCGACGCCGGCCCCTTCGGGAGCGACTTCCTCAAGGCCTTCACGCCGTCGATCACGATCACGGTCGGGACGGACACCAACGTCGTGTTCGCCGTGAACGCCACCGCGCCAGCGGCGGGATTCAGCCTCGAAACGCGCGTGAACGCAAGCAACGCGACCGTGCGCGGCATCTACTCTTCCAGCTTCATCCCCGCCAATTCGCAGGCCGGCATCACGAACCCCTCCCTGTTGATCAACCAGACGCCGCCCGTGATGATCTATGACCGCGGCACGCTCGCCGCGACGGGCGCGAACATCAACCCGGAGTCCGACGTCCACGAATTCGTCATCACGAAGATGCTGCGCGTCACCCTCGCAGCCGGCGTCGAGAACATCAACCTCAATTCGTTCAAGGTCCACCTCAACGGCAATGTCGCCGCCTCCGTGGTGAACGGCGCCCTCTGGTGGGACGAAAACAAGGACAGCGAAGTCGACGGCATCGACGTCCAGCTTGGCCTCCTAACCTTCGCCTCGGGCGATGTCACATTCTCGGGTAGTCCGCTCAAGACGATCGCCGCGGGGACGACGGAGTACTTCATCGTCCGAATCAATGTCAATGACGGGACCCAGCAGACCAAGACCGCGGGCGTCGAAGTGTCGGGTGCCGCGTTCCTCGGGGCGACCGGCGTGACTTCGGGCCTTGGGATCACCGTGACCGGTTCGTTCCCCCTGCAGGCTACGACCGTGACCGTCTTGGACTAAAGGGCGCGGCAAACGGAGGGGGGCCAATCGCGACATCCCGCAGGAGTTCGGCCTTCCTCGTCTTGCGGAGCGACCGCGATGGGGTCTCGGGCGTTGTCGCCGCCTCCCTCGGGGTCGTCCTCATTTCCGTGCTCCTCGGCATGGTCGTGACCTTCTGGGTCCCGGCCTGGGGCTACGACAGCGAAGCCTCGCACTCGAGGGACGTCGTGAACGCCTTTGCCCAGTTCAAGACCGCCATCGAGCTGCAGACGCTCTCTGGGAACACGAACGAAACGCTTGGGGTATCCTTCCCGATGGGGGTTGGCGGCGTGCCCCTCTTTGGGGCGGACAACGCCGGCCAGCTCACGTACGAGTACCTCCAGGGCGGCCACCTGCGCTTTTCCTTGAACCTCACGGAAAGCACCGGCCAGGCCAACCTCTCCGCGGCCGGCTCGCTCGCCTACTCGATCCCGAACCGCTACTACGTGCACCAGTCCGTCGCGTATGAATCCGGAGCGGTGATCGTGTCCCAGCCGGACGGGCAGACGGTGCGGATGGCCCCGGCCTTCCGCTTCGTGAACGGCACGCAGGGCGTGGAGGCCTTCCTCACGCTCGTCTCCATGGAGGGCACGCAGACGGTCGTGACCGGTGTCGACAGCCACTCGGTCTCCTCGAGGCTGACGCTGGCTCAGACGATCGCCTACACCTTCCCGTCGGGGACAAACCTCTCCCTCAATGTCTCCTCAGCCTTCGTGGGCGCCTGGTCCTCGTTCTTTGGCCAGGCGATGAACGCCTCGTCGATCAATGCCTCGATGTTCAATGTGTCGTTTTTCCCGCCAAGCGCGCCCCAGAGCACGACCCTACGGGTCTTCGGGTTGCGTGCCCTCACGGTGACCGTTTCGCTTGTCCAAGTGCGCGTGGACTGACGCAGGCGCGGGTGGGGTCACCAGCGGGTCCCGCACACCCGGCAGGAGTTCTTCCCGTCGCGTTGCACGACCCAGTTGCCGCCGCAGTTCGGGCAGACCGGCGCAGCCTTGGCGGCGCCGTCTTTGGGGGCCGCGCCCTTCTTCTCGTAACCTGCCGGGATGTTCCTCGCGGGCGTGGAGAAAACGTCGAAGGCGCTTTTCCGCGACCTTTCCGGCGCTTCGGCCGTGCGCTCGTCGGGGGGCAGGGCCGCAGGCTTCTCCCCACGTGCCGGCTGGCCCGCCGCCCGCTTCTCGGAGGCGATCGGCGCTTCGCTGCGCGCGATCTCCTGCAGCTTCCTCTTGATGTCGCCGGGCAGCATCTGGCCGGAAAGCTCGGGCGCAGCTTTCATGAGGAGTTCGCGGAGCACGGATTCGGGGATCTCCTCTTCGGCCGCGGGCTCGCTCTTCGTCGAGGTCGCGGCCGCCGTGGTCCTTGAAAGGTCCATGTTGGCGGTGCCCAAGGACACGGGCTCGTTGGCCGTCGGCTCGCCGCCTTCAAGCGGCGACACCTCGCGCACGGACGAGGCGGCGGGGTCCACGCGCGGCAACTCAACCCGCTCGAGCGGCCGGCCCGGGGGCGAGACCGCCTGGACGGCCCGCGGGGGGGGGACTGGCGCGGCCTTGGCGAAGACGGGCGCGCTGCCTTTCTCGCCGAGGTCCAACGTGTCCGTCGTCCCGGGGAGCTTGAACTCGAGGTCCTCGAGGCGCGCGGGGCCCGCCTTCTTGCCCGTGAGGGGCACGGCTTCCGGTATGTCGAAGTCCGCGGCGACACCCCGCGAGGGCTCCGGGACGGTGATCCCGCCCTCCTCCTTCGGCGCGCGCTCGCGCGTGTTGACGAAGACGGTACGGCACTGGGGGCAGGCGACCGAGTCGGGGGCAATCCAGGAGCCGCACTTGCTGCACTTGGCCACGCTTGTCTCGAACTCGACACCGCAGCTGCTGCACTTCTTCGAGGAGGCAAGGGTAGGCTTGTCGCAGCTTCCACAGACGACGTACTGGCCCGTAGCAATGCGCCGTTGGGTGTAGAAGTAGACGAGCCCCGCCCCGCAGAGGACCGCAAGCGAGCCCGCGAGGATTGCTGGCACGAGGTTCGACCCGCCGCCCGGCGGCGGGGGCGGCGGCGTGCCGCCGGCGAGGACGACATAGGGGAAGAAGGCGGCCGCCGAATCGAGTGCGTTCAACCCGGAGGCGTTCACGCGGACTTGGTACGACCCATTTTGCGAGGGGCCGATGATCCTTGAAAAGAAGCTCCCGTCCGCCCCGGTCTTCTCCACCCGCGCCGCCTTGTCCGGCGCCACCTCGATTCGCACGGAGGCGCCCGCGACGGGTGCGCCGGCGGCGTCGGTCACGCGCCCCTGGACGGTCATCTGCTCGCTGGGCTTGAACGAGGCCTTGCTGAGGGAGGCAACCACCAGCAGTTGCGTGAGAGGCCGCACGGCGAACGTTCCGGGGAGCCTTAGCGGTGCGGCAAGCAGCGGTCCCGCCAGGGTCAGGTTGAGGCCGTGCGCGCCCTCGCCCGCCGGCAGGAAGAGCTCCGCCGGGCCCGAGCCATCGGGCCCGAGGGTAAGCGCGGCCGCGGCCGCGCCGTCGAAGTCGAGCGACACCCCAACCCCCGCCATGGGACTTGTGACCGACTCGCCGCCGGCCGAGAAGATGTAGTCGGCCGCGACGAAGAGCCGGGCCGCTTGGCCCGCGAAAACGTCTGTGGAAAAGTTCAAGGTCAATGGCTCGGCCACAAACAGCTGCAGGAAGGCGGCGAGCGACGTGTTGGCCACGTTGGTCGCAAGGACGCGCCAGGGCCCCGACGGCAGGGGCACGACGAGGGCGAAGCTTGCCTCGGCCGAGACCTCGGCGAAATTCCTCGCGAGGGAAAAGGCGAGCGGCTCTTGCCGGACGGGGTCCCAGGTTTGCGTCGCGGAGGCGACGCCCCCCTTTGTCGCGTTGACGCGGTAAAGGGGTCCGCGCTCGCTCTCGCCAGCTGAGGTCGTTGAGGCCAAAAGGACGAGGCGCCCGAGGCCATCGGGCCCCGTGGTCGCCGACTCCGTCGCGCGGCCGGTAGCTTGGGGCACGGCCACGACGAGGGCGCTCGACACAGGCAGGCCCAACTCGTCGGTGACCGACGCGTCGACCGTGTCGAAGAAGTCCACCGTGAGCGTGCTCAGGACGGAGGGGGGCGGGGCGGTCACGGAGCGCAGGGACATGTACCCCGAACCGGTAAGCGCGAGGCTCGCCCCGACGCTCACGAAGGCCTCGCTTACGGCCAGCCGTCCCCCGGCCGTCGAAAGCGTCGCCTCCGAGACGAGAAGGCGGGCCGCTTGGAGGGAGGCGTTGAGGGCCCCCGTGGACAGGGCAAACGAGGCGGGCGTCCAGGCCGTGAGGCCGGACGCCTCAAGGGCCCCGGCGTCCAACGCCAGCGAGGCCGATGAAGTCGGTGTGGCAAAGTCGGACCCCGAGAGCGCGGCAAATTCCGAGAAGGAGAGGCTCGTGCGGCTCGCGGCGTCGAAGGGCTCGAACGTGGTCGTGAGGCCCACGTCCTCGAGGCTGGCATTCGATGCGGTGAGCGACACCTGTTCCGACGCGGCCGCGACGCAGTCGCGGGCACGAAGCGAGCCGAGGGACAACTGCAGGATCCGGCCCCAGAGGAACGACGACTGGCAGGCAAGCGACGAGGCGTCGCCGATGGCGGAACCCACGATGCGCGAGCCGTCGAGCGTCAGGTTCCCGGCGCCCTTGAGGAGGAGGTTGCCCCCGACGATACCGCTGCCCTGGAGGGAAAGGCCGCTGCCGTTTAGCAGGTAGAGGTCAAAGGGGTAGTCCGAGCGGATGAGGCCGCCCACAAGCGTGAGTGACCCGCCATCGGCCACGAGCACGTACCTTTCAAAGGGGCGCGTCTGGAGCAGGGTGATCGAGGCCCCCGAGTAGGTGAGAGGCGCGTAGATCTCGAGGTTGGAGCCAGTGGCGAGGTCCTCGCTCGCGGTCGTGGGTTGGGTGACGGTGATGACGGGCCCCTCATAGAGGTCGCGCGGTTCGAAAAGCGCCAAGGCTACAGGGACGAGCTTCACGAGCGCGGCCTCGGAAAGGTCGGGGTAGAGGGCGAACGCGAACTGGATCGCCGTAGAAGTGGCCGCGCCCCGCGAGGCCACCACGCGGTAGTTCACGGTGTCGAGGGCGTGGGACGCCTCGAGGTAGGCCGAGGGCAGCTCGACCTCGGCCGTCCCATTGAGCGCCAGCCCCAGGGCGACGGGCGCGCCCCAGTAGTCCAAGACCTGGACCGTGGCATTGGGCACCGGCACGCCGATGGGGTCCGTGACAGCGACACGCGCCACACGGTAGAGCGTCGCGGTCGCGGCCTCGGAGGCAAAGATCGGCCGGGACGAGGGCACGGTGACCCCGCCGATGAGTATCGAAGAGCTTGCCGCCGTGCGCCGGAACTCAGCCGTCGCGGTGCCCGAGAGCCACACGGCCGGCTGGTACGGCGCGCCCGGCGAACCGACAAAGGCGCCCACGCCCGGGAAGGCGACCTCGGCCTCACCCACGCCGCCGAAGGTCGATGTCACGGAGACCGACGTATTGCGGAAGTCACCGACCGTGCCGTCGCGCAGGGCCACGCTGCTCGCCGCCGTGACCGTGGACCTTGAGACGGTAAGCTGCGTGGCTTCGAAGGTCGCGGCGTCGGTTGAGAGCACGGCGCCATCGAGGACCACCGAGGCGCCCTTCACCTCGAAGCGTGGCGACTCGGCGCGGCCACCGGTGAGGCGGATAGACCCCGACGTCGCCGCGCTCACCGAGGCCCGGAGGACGCCGCCGTCCTCCACGACGAGGCTGCCGTTCTCGCGCAGCTCGACGCCGATCGAGAAATTCGATTCGAGCACGCCGCCGTCGATGCGCAGGAGGCCGTTGCCCTCGACGAGCACGTCGAATTCGTCCGGCCGGCCCTGGGAAACGAAAACCCTGCCCCCCGGCGCGATCGTGAGCGAGGCGTTGTCGCGCACCGTAACGAAACCCACGAGCGTGAAGGTGCCCGCGGTCACCTCCCGCTGGTCGGCGTTTTGCGCGCGCAGCTCCACCCCGGCCTTGTTGCTGTGCACCCGCAGGCGCGCGCTGGCCGAATTGTCCGTGTCCGTGCCGTTCTCGGCCGGGGAGAGCGCAACCAGCCGGACCGTAATCGTCTGGATTCCGAGGAGGCCCGTCGTGTCGACAAGGAGGGGGACGGAGAGGTTCGAGTTGGGGGGGAAGGTCACGTCGGAGGTTGCGAGTGGCGCCCCCGAGGGCGGGCTGCCCGACAAGACCTCGACGGTGGCGTTGCCTGGCGTGTCGCCGGCGTTTCGCACGGTCGTGTTCACCCACACCGCGTCCCCCGCGAAGACATCGGTCGTGGGCAGCTCGAGGCCCCCCTCGGGGATCCTGAGGTCCACGCCGGAGAGCGCGAGGGGCTCTGGGGCTGCAAGGGCCGTAAGCGCCGGCAAGGCTCCCGGCGCGAGCAAAAGGACGGCGCAAACAAGCGGCACGGCACGGCGAGCCCTTCGGCCCCCTGACCCGCGAATTGGCCGCCGCACGGGGTGACCCTTGCCTGCCCGCCCCGCGTTTTTGGACCCCCAGGCAAGCGTAGGGCCAGAAGGCCCCCAAGTCGCGTGTCCAGGTTGCGGAGCAGCGCCGTTGCGATTTGGCGCGGCGTATTTAAGGGTACTCACCCGGATGACGGAGTGCATCGGGCTTCCCGGTGTGCCTCGCGACGGGGCCTCCCATGGGCCCAAAAGAACCGGCGGCTCCCCAAGACCCCGTATCCCTAGACGCGCGTGCGCGCGCACTCGCGCGCGAGGCGCGGCGCGCGTCGCTCCGGGATTCTGGCCCGGTTTTCCGCCCCGATTATCCTTTTATACCGCAAGCGCCCCTCAACGCGCCAGCAGAAGGGGGGACACGATGAAATCTTTCATCGCTGACACGTTGCGCCAAGTGGACGAAAACCAGAAGCTCACGGACTCCTCGCCGGCGACGGCGACGGGGAACCAAGAGGACGCGGAACTCGAGAAGCTCCTCGAGGGCCTGCGTGTCGACGTGCGCATCTTCGGGTGCGGCGGCGGCGGCTCGAACACGATCAACCGCCTCGTCGAATCCGGGATCCATGGCGCGGAGCTCTTCGCGCTCAACACGGACGCCTCGCACCTCCTCCACGTGAATTCCCCACACAAGATTCTCCTCGGCAAGCGCCTCACGCGGGGCCTCGGCGCCGGCGCCCTCCCCCAAGTCGGGGAGGAAGCGGCCAAGGAAGCCGAAGATGACATCCGCCGCTACGTGTCCAGCGCGGACATCGCCTTCATCACTTGCGGGATGGGCGGAGGGACCGGGACGGGGTCGGCCCCGTTCGTCGCCAAGCTTGCAAAGGAAGGCGGCGCCCTCACCATCGGCGTCGTGACGCTGCCCTTTTCCGCCGAGGGCCACACGCGCATGCAGAACGCCCAGTACGGGCTCGATGCGCTGAAAAGGGTCGCCGACACGGTGATCGTCATCCCGAACGACAAGCTCCTCGAGATCGCGCCCAAGCTCCCCCTCGACATGGCCTTCAAGGTCGCCGACGAGGTCCTCATGCGCGCGATCCGCGGCATCACGGAGATGATCACGACACCGGGGCTCGTGAACCTCGACTTCAACGACCTCAAGACGATCATGCAGAACGGCGGGATGGCCATGGTCGGCATTGGCGAGTCGTCCGACCCCCGCGAGAAGGCCAAGGAAGCCGTAACCGGCGCGCTCAACAGCCCGCTCATCGACGTGGACATCTCGACGGCACACGGAGCGCTGGTCGACGTGCGCGGCGGCGAGGACATGACCATCCAGGAAGCCGAGAGCGTGGTCTCGGAGATCGGGAAGCACGTACACCCGCAGGCCCGCATTATTTGGGGCGCTTCGGTGGTGCCCTCGCTCCAGAACACCATGCAGGTCATGGTCGTGTTGACCGGCGTCACGCCGCGAGAGGCGAAGGCGCCTGTGGCGGCCGCGAAGGGGCAAGCCGTGCAGCAGGTCGCGCAAAGGCCCGCGGCAGCCGCCTCAAAGGCCGGGGCGGGCATCGACTTCGTGCGCCACTGACCCTGCACTGCCGCGCTGGGCCCTCCGCACATCCGGACCCCGTGCGCGCGCCGAGGCGCGCCTGCGCGAACCCAAAACTCTTTTACTGGGGGCTTTCGATAGCCAGAAACGCCAGTAGGTTGGGGATGCCGTGAAATCGATCGTCAAGGAACTTCAGGAAAAAGCCTCGCCAGGCTCGTTTGAAACACCCCAGGGAATGGACCAACGGGCCGATGATGCCGAGCTCGAGAAAGTGCTCGAGGGCCTTCGGACGAACATCAAGATTGTCGGTTGCGGAGGCGGTGGCTGCAACACGATCAACCGGATGGTTGAATCGGGAATCGTGGGCGCCGAACTCTATGCGGCGAACACGGACGCCCAGCACCTCCTCACGATCCACGCCCCCAACAAGATCCTGCTAGGCCGCCGCCTCACGCGTGGCCTCGGCGCCGGGGCCCAGCCCCAGGTCGGCGAGGAGGCCGCCCGCGAAGTCGAAGAGGAGCTCAAGCGGCGCCTCACCGGCGCGGACATGGTTTTCCTCACATGCGGCATGGGCGGGGGCACCGGCACAGGGTCGGTCTCCGTCATGGCGCGCGTGGCCAAGGAGCAGGGCGCGCTCACCATCGCGGTCGTCACGCTGCCGTTCCGCTCCGAGGGCACCGTGCGCCTCGAGAACGCCGAGTACGGGCTCGAACAGCTCCGCTACACGGCCGACACGGTCATCGTGATCCCCAACGACAAGCTCCTCGAGCTTGTCCCGCGGCTCGCGCTCAACGCGGCCTTCAAGGTCGCCGACGAGATTCTCGTGCGCGCGATCAAGGGCATCACGGAAACGATCACGAAGCCCGGGCTTGTCAACCTCGACTTCAACGACATCAAGACGATCATGAAGAGCGGCGGTGTGGCCATGATCGGCCTTGGCGAGAG
>JBGPNV010000073.1:0-9852 GCA_041487695.1 Thermoplasmata archaeon
CGACCTGGGGGAAGTGCCCGGCCTTTTCGATGCCGACAAAGCGCGCCCCCGAAATCTTCTTGGCGGCTTCCTCGCCGATGTGCCAGTCGAACTGCGGGTCGCCCTTTCCCCAGAGGATGAGCGTCGGGCACTTCACGTCCGCAAGGCGCGCGGCCACCGTTGCGTCGGGCTTCCGGAGCGCCCCGCCCGTCTTGAGGAGCGACTTGCGCTGCGCCTTGCCGGCCCACACGCCCACCGTCGCGTTCACCCAAGCGTCAGTCGTCTGCGCAGGGTCGACAAAGACGGCCTTGTTGAGCAGCTTGCGCACGCCGCCGGCGCTTGGCGCGCCGAAAGAGGCGCGGAGGAAGAAGGGGAGGTACATGCGGATCGTCTTGCCGGGAAGTTTCGCCGCGAAGCCCGCCGCGTCGATGGGGACGATCCTCTCAACGGCCTGCGGCCAGTCGAGGGCCAACATCACCGCGAGGGTGCCGCCGATCGAGCAGCCCACGACAGAGAACCGCTTCAGCTCGAGCGCGTCCACGAATGCGCCGACGGCGCGGCGGAGCGCGGTGAGCGAACCGTCTTTGCCGGGCAGGGGCGACGACTTGCCGTGGCCCGGCAGGTCGAGCGCGATCCACGGGTGCGTGGCGCCAAGCGCCTCGGCGACCGGGAGCCATACCTCGGCCCACGAGGGCCATCCGTGGATCAGCAGGATCGGAGGCTTGCCGTGCTCGTGCGTGCCGCCCTTGAGGTAGCGGAACCTTACGCCGCCCGCGTCGACGAAGTGTTCCTTGACGCCGGGGGGCAGGGGGTCTCCGGGCGTTGTCCGCGCTTCAAGCGGTGCACGCAGGCTCGACGGGTCACCCATGGGCCCTCCAAGGCACGGGCCGCATAAGAGGCATCCCTTTCACATGAGGGGGAAGGGAAGGTGGGTGCGGCCGGGAGGGGGCCCGAAGGCGCCACGCCCGGCCACCACCCGAATGGTGTGTCCTCACGTCTTCATGATGCGTCGGCCAACGGGTCGTTTGCGGACAATGCCGCGCCCACCCGGGGACTTAGCCGCTCGC
Source organism: Thermoplasmata archaeon (assembly GCA_041487695.1). Taxonomy (GTDB): domain Archaea; phylum Thermoplasmatota; class DTKX01; order DTKX01; family DATEUP01; genus DATEUP01. Next base: position 1,047 of record JBGPNV010000073.1, read on the forward strand.
TTCTTTGCTGCGGTCATCCGACCGCCTCTGCTCTTTTTTGCCATGTTTTTCATCTCCTTGTTTGTCTCCTGCTGTTGATCGTCAAGCGCGTCTCACGGTTTGGTCACCGTGTTCGCGTCCAGGGTAACCGCGCCGATGCGCGCAAGCGCCCTGCCGTGCAGCGTCGCGCCGGTGTCCAGCGAGACGGACTGGTCGGCCATGATCGTCCCTACGAAGCTCGAGTTCGTCCCGAGGCTTGCGGAAGTGCCGACCTGCCAGAAGACGTTCGAAGCCTTCGCGCCCCCGGTAAGGATGACCTGGCGCCCTTCCGTCGTGACAAGCGTGGAAGCCATCTGGAAAATGAAGACCGCGTTCGAGTCCCCCCGCGCGTCCAGCGTGAGGTCCCCGGAAGTCACCTCAAGGCCCGATGTGGACTTGTAGAGGCCCGGCGCGAGCGTTTGTCCTCCCAGGTTTCCGGCGACGCTCACGGGACAAAGGGTCCGGCCGGCGGAGTCGTTGTAGGCGATCGTGAGGTCGGCGATGGCGCCCGCGGCGGCCGTGTCGGTCGCGTGGACCGTCCCGACAACGGTCCCGGGTGGGAACCCAACGATTTCGCTGCCCGGACTGACGCCGAGGTCGCCGGTTACGACGGTGGGACCCGTGCTCGTCACCGTGGAGCCAGCCACGACGGCGAAGCCGCCGGCGGACCCAAGGGCTACCCCGTGCTGGCCGCACGCCGACGGTGATTTCGACGATAGGACAACGTACCCCGCTCCAACCGCGACCGCCGCAAGGGCGATCGCGGCAACGACAACGACAAGTTTTCGCGTGACCATTCTGTTTCCTTCTCTGGGCCCCAAGAAGGATCCCAAGCTAGTTGGCTTGCCCCCTCACGCGCGTGGCGCCCTCAGACAGATTCCTATCGCCTTGTCCGATTCCCCCAACCGTCCTGGAGCTTGTGGACTCCCGTGCCTTCAAGCCGGGGATCCACGCCCTGCGGGTCCGCGAGCGCGCCTTGCAAAGGGCCAAACGTCGGCGCCTGCGCGGTGAGGGTTGGCTTCGGCCCTCGACCCTGCAAGGGGCGCAGGCTCGAAAGAGGAAAACGCCCCGCCTTACGCCAAAGGGCGGACGGGGTTCTCGCCAAGGCGAGGAAGCGGGGACCCCCCATGTGGGGGCCCCCGGAAAACTTTCGCTTGAAGTGCCCGCCGCTCACGCGCGGATGACCTTGGGGACGCCCTTGAGGACGCCGAAGTTGCTGCGCACGACGAACAGATACGCGACGAGCCCGGCCCAAATCAACATCCACGCTGGCGACCCGAGGGCGAGCACGAAGCCCACGACGCCCGCGAGCGCTGCAAGCCACCAGGCCCACGGCCTAAGGTTCCAGAGACCCGCTCCGGCAATCACGTACAGCCCGCCAAGCACGACGCCCGCCACGCCCGCGAGGAACGTGAGTCCCGAGCCGCGCGATGGGTCCATGATGCCTGTCACAAATCCTGTCAGCATCCCTAGCAGTCCGAGGACCGCCGCGACGACGCCGAACACAATCACGACGACCGCGATAACCGCGACACCGAGTGGCCGTCCTGATTCTCCTGTTGCCAGTACCACTTTTGTTTCAACCATATTCGTACCTTCTCTGAGCGCAGGGAGGCGTCCTATCTAGTTGGCTTGGCCCCTTGGCGGTGAGGCGCCCTCAGACAATTACGCGCCTCGCTGTCCGAACCACCCAACGGCTCTGGACAATGCGGACGTGAGGCGGACTCGGTCCTTGGAAACCATGGATCCCTGAGGCGTCCGCGGCGGCCTGGAATAGGACGCCCCGACCCCTGGGGAAGGGGGCACCGCGGGGTACCCAGGCCTCGATGAAGGCAGGGTCGAAACGGGACGAACCGGGCGTTTGCAGCTCCGATTTCCCGAGTAGGCTGCGGCCCCCTAACGGACCTTGATGATCCCCATGGACAGCATGACCAAAATTGCCAAGAAGACTGCCCCAAAGAGGCCAACCAACAGCTAGCCGAGCAGGAACGCCACGACCGAGCCTACCCCGAGGTGCGACCACTGCACGGTAATCCCCAAGGGTGCCACCTCAAAGGGGTCCAACGACGGTCGGCAATACCAGGCCCACGAGGGCCGCGGCAATCCACACGAGGAGCGCGACACCGAGCGCCTTGAACGTGCTCATGTTGTAGAGGCCGCCGATCGCGAGGAGCCAAACGAAACCGCTGATTACCGCTGCGTAGAGCCCGTGGCCCAGGAAGAAGTACGTGAGCCCGTAGATGAGGGCCCCGATGAGGGCGGCCGGCAAAGCCGTGTCCATCCCCTCTTGCTCCCCGAGGGCCTTCGTGACCAGGTAGATGATGACCGCCGAGACGATCAGGGCAACGAGGAAGAAGACCGCGGCCGCCAAGAGAGTTGCCGCCATCGATTCAGCTCCTTCTTCGGTTGCCTTGGGTCATCCTCGGCACATTACGCGGAGGGTTTCGTAATGACATTCGTGTCCATCGCGACCGCGGCGACCCGGGCAAGCGCCCTGCCCTCGATGGTTGCGCCGGTGGCAAGCGAGATGGACTGGTCCGCCATGACGGTCCCAATGAAGCTCGAGTTCGTCCCAAAGGTCGCGGAAGTGCCGACCTGCCAGAAGATGTTGGAAGCGTTCGCGCCGTTCACCAGGAGCACTTGGAGGTAGGCCGCCACATCGAGGGTGGTCGCCATCTGGAAGATGAAGACCGCGTTGGCGTCGCCCTGGGCATCGAGGACGAGATTGCCCGAAGAGATCGCGAGCCCGGAAGTGGACTTGTAGAGGCCGGGGGCGAGTGTCATTCCACCGAGGTTCCCTGACACGCTCACCGGACAGAGAGTCCGTCCCGCGGCGTCGTTGTAGGCGGTGGTCAAGTTGGCAATCGCGTCAGCGGCGGCGGGGTCGCCCGCGTGGATCGTCCCGACGACCACTCCCGGCCCAAACCCAGTCACGGCGGTGCCGGGGCTCACGCCGAGGTCTCCGGTGACGGTGGTGAGGCCGGTGTTGGTCACGGTCGAACCCGCGAGGACGGCGAAATTGGCGGCCGACCCGAGGTCTACAGCTGCTTGGACGCAGGCTGGAGAGGATGTCGTAAGGTTCCACAAGACGTCGATTTGCAATGGATTCCCCGCGAGGTCCTTGGCCCCGGTGGTGATCGTAGCATTGTAGGTGGTGTTGGCCGCGAGATCGCTTGATGGATTGAAGGTCGCCGTAAGGCCAGCGTAGCTCACGATGCCGGACACGGGCGTTATCCCCTGCACCAGGGTGAAGGTTGAGGTGTTGATGGTCGAGGGGGCCATCGCCTCGCTAAACGTTGCCGTGATGTTGCTGCTGACCGGCACATTGAGGACCGCGCTCGTCAGACTCACCAGGGGCGGGGTGGTGTCTGGAATGGAACCCGCCGCCGTTGTGAAGTTCCAGACGAAGTTGCTCTGCAGCGCATTGCCCGCGAGGTCCTTCGCCCCGGTGGTGACCGTGGCATTGTAGGTCTTGTTGGCTGCGAGATCGGTTGCTGGATCAAGGGTCGCATTGAGGCCGGAGTAGGTCACGGCGCCGGACACGGGCGTTGTCCCTTGCACCAGGGTGAATGTCGAGGCAGTGATCGTGGAGGGATCCATGGCCTCGCTGAAGGTTGCCGAGATGTTGCTGTTGAGCGCCACCGCAACAACAGGGCTTGTCGAGGTCACCGAGGGTGGGGTGGTGTCGGGGATTGGACCCGGTGTAGGGCCGGGGTTCGTAACCGTGCTGCTGTCCAGCGTTACCGCGCCAATGCGTGCCAAGGCCCTGCCGTTTAGCGTCGCGCCAGTGTCAAACGAGATCGACTGGTCCGCCATGACCGTTCCCACGAAGGCCGTCGTCGTTCCAAAGCTCGCCGAAGTGCCGACCTGCCAGAAGACGTTGGAAGCATTCGCGCCGCCGGCGAGGATGACTTGGCGACCTGCTGTCGTGACGAGGGTGCTCGCCATCTGGAAGACGAAGACCGCGCTCGCGTTGCCGCGAGCGTCTAGGGTGAGGTCCCCGGAGGTTACCTCAAGGCCGGAGGTGGACTTGTAGAGACCCGGGGTAAGCGTTTGTCCTCCCAGGTTTCCGGCGACGCTCACGGGGCAGAGGGTCCGCCCCGCGGCTTCGTTGTATGCGATGGTAAGGTCGCCAATGGCAACGCCGGCGGCTGTGTCGGCCACGTGGATCGTCCCTACCACATTCCCCGGTGGGAATCCCGTCACGTCGGAGCCGGGGCTAAGGCCGAGGTCCCCCGTGACTGTGGTGGCGCCGGTGTTGGTGACCGTGGAGCCGGCAAGGACTGCGAAGCCGCCCGTCGACCCCAGGGTGACGGGCAATTGGCCGCACGCCGAGGGTGAGGCCGAGGTGGTCACGGTCCACACAAAGCTGCTCCCCAGCGGGTTGCCGGAAAGGTCGTTTGCGCCCGTGGTGACCGTGACGGCGTAGGCGGAGTTGGCGGCCAAGGGGCTCGAAGGGTGGAAGGTCGCCGTAAGGCCCGAGTAGGTCACGGTGCCGAGGACTGGCGTCGTCCCTTGCTTAATCATGAAGGTCGAGTTGGTGATCGTGGTGGGGTCCATCGCCTCGCCGAAGGTCACCGAGATGTCACCGCTTACCGGCACGGCGAAGACGGGGCTCGTGGAAGCCACGGTGGCTGGAACAGTGTCGGCGGTGAGACCCGTTGTAAAGTTCCATACAAAGTTGGCTGCAAGTGCGCGGCCTGACAGGTCCTTGGCCCCGGTGGTAATCGTGGCGGTGTGCGCGGCGCTCACGGTAAGGTGGGCGGAGGGCACGAAAGTCGCGGTCGTCCCCGCATAGCTAACCGTCCCGGGGACCGAGACGGTCCCTTTCGTCAACAGGAACGTCGACGTGGTAATCGTGGAGGGATCCATGGCCCTGCTGAACGTCACGACAAGCTTCGTATTGATCGGCGTACCGCTGGCCACAAAGGAGGGGGATGCGGACGTCACCGTGGGCGCGGCGCCCGGCGGGGGTGGGGGTGGGGACGCAGTCGGTGTGCTCAAGATGTACGCTGCTCCAAGTGATACCGCCACGAGCGCACTCGCGACGAGTAGGACGACTAGTTTCTTTGCAACCATTTTCTTACCTTCTTTGGCGTCCAAGGGAGCCCAAGCTAGTTGGCTTGCCGCCTCAGTGGGGTGGCTCACTCAGACAATTCCGGGTCGCCTTGTCCGAATGACCCAACGGGTGTGGAACGTGCGGACACCGGACGACCTCGGTCGTCGCAGGGTCAGAGCCTTTGCGCCTCCCCACGTGTCCAAGGGGGACGTCCAGACTTGCTTTGCGCGGGCGTGGCCGGGGGGCCCCGAGCGCTAGCACGAAGCCCACGACACCCGCAAGGATCGCAAGCCATGAGGCCCACGGCCGGAGGCTTCAGAGACCTGCGCCCGCCCCCACGCAGACCGCGCCAAGCAGGATGCCGACCCGCGCCCCTCGAGGAACCACACGTCGGACGCCGTCGGGTCCGTCCATGATGCCGGTCACAGAGCCCCTCAGCATCCGGGGGACGCCGGGCAGCGCCCCTACGGCTCCAAACGCCCTCGCGACGACCGCAATCGCCGAGCAGGCGTCCCGCCTCTCTCATTCCAACGACCACTCGGTTTCGAACGGTCTTATTACTTTTTCTGCGGTGAGAACCGGTTTGACCCGGTGGGCCTCGCACTCACCCAAATGCTGCCGTTGGATAGATTTAAATCACGCCTGTTTGAGTGGTTTACCGGGCCTTGGTAATGTGGACACCAGACGACCTCGACATCCGGATCGTCCGGGCCCTTGCCTCGCCTCACTCCTTCCAGTGGGACGTGCGAATTTCCTATGCGCGCGTGGCCGCCGGACTCAAGGTCGACGAAGAAACGGTCCGGAACCGGCTGCAGCGCATGAACGACGCCCGGTTCCTTTTGGGTTGGCAGCTCGTCCTCAATCCAGTTTTGCTTGGCCGGGAGGCAGCGATCGTAGAAATGCATGTCGGGGACACGACATCCAAGCCCGAGGCGATTTCGCAACTGAAGATGGTTGAGGGCGTGATGCAAATTGACGACTTCTACGGCAGGGAGCTCGCCGTGCTCACCCTTTACGAGAACGAGGCGGCGCTCGCGAGGCAGGTCAACCTGTTCTCCTCCCTGTGCGGCTGCCCGACCCCCGTCTCGTGGCGCCTTGGCTTCCCTGCTTGCGAGCTCACCCCGACAAAGACTGACTGGCGGATCATACAGGCGCTGCGGAAAACCGGCAGAGCGAGGCTCTCGGACGTCGCCCGCGGCCTGCGCGTGGGGACTCGGACGGTCAAGAGGCGGCTCCTCAACCTCGTCGAAGGGAATGCCTTCTACCTGGACCCGCTCCTCGATGTGGGGAAGGTCGGCGGCGTGCGCTGCCGGTTCTGGGTCACGACCGAACCGAGCCAGAAACAGGCGGTCGACAAGGCAATCCTCTCCCAAATGCACAGGATCATCTCGACGCACACGGCGCCAAAGGAGTACTCCCTTTTCATCGCTCACCTGGCCAATGCATCGGAGGTCCAGGAGACGTTGAAATGGATCAAGAAGCTGCAGGGCGTCCGAGAAGCTCGGTCGACCATTGAGGTCGAGCACATCCACGTCCAGGATTGGCTTGAAGGCGAGATTGAGCGGCGGTTGGCGACGCCCGCGACCTAGCGCAAGGCCTAGCTAGGTCTGTCAATGGGACAGTATTCGTCCTCAGCCCGCCCCCCTTGGGCGGCGGGTTGATCCGCCTCGGGACAGGCCCTCATGGAACGATCGACTGAACTCCCCCCGGCGGCACCCCATCGACCGAGTTTTGGGTGGCCTCCGGGAAAATACTTTGGGCGTGGCGGGGATGGTGGTCCTTGTAGGACTGCCTGAGCGCGTGTGTCCCCGCTCCAACGTGACGCTTTCGGATTCCAGGCGCCCTCCCGGTCGCCTTCCGAGTCCCTTCGCGACCGGACCGGCTCCCGCTAGCCCGTTTCCTTGGCGAAGGCCACGCCCCGCGGCGTCAAGGTGTACCGGACGTGCAGCCCATCTCGCTCGCGTCCGATGAGACCAAGTTCCTGCATCCGCCCAAGGGCTCCGGCCCGCATGGACCCCGCGACCTTTTCCGTCCACGCCGGCCATTTCCGCCGTGTGCGCGACAGGATCTCGTCGGGGGTGTTCTTCCCCTCCCCGATCCACTGGAGGTAACCCGTGATGAGGTCCCGCTCGCCCGGCAGCGCGCGGCTGATTAGGTTCAAGAGGAATTCTACCTCCTCGTCGCCCAGCGCCTCCACCGCACTGCCATCCCCGTCGATGAGGGGGTTCGGGAGTCTCGCGAAATCGAGCCCGACATCACTGACCTCCACGGTGGGCTTGGGGCCCACGCTTGCGTTCGCGAAGCCGATCTCGAGGAGGGCTCCCACGGCCGTGCCATTGGATTGAAGGTACCCCAGGAAGTGCGATTGGAACCTCGTGGGTGAACTGTCCTTGACCCCCGAGGGGAACGCGGCCGAAAGGCGCTCGCCTCGAGGGAGGTCGTTGCGGACATCGAGGGCTTCAAGCAGGGAGCGAATGCGAATCGCCCGGTCGGCTGCCACCGCGTGAAAATCGCGCAAGGCGACGGGCCCCGAAGCGGCGAGTTGCATGAGGGCGAGCTGCCGGACCGCGAATTTGAGCGGGAACAGGCGGTTGTATTGCCCCCAGAGAGGGTCCTTGGTGAGGTGCTTGGGTGCTGAGGCCCGGACCGTGTCGAGTTTCAGCTCGCGGCTCCTCAGCCCGTCCCATACTGCAGCGGTTGCTTCGTGGTCTGCGCTCGCTTTCCGGAGCCGTGCGTCCCTTTCGCCCGGACTGACGGCGGAGAGCACCGAGCCGGTGGTCCGTTGTGTGCGCGCGAGGGGCCCCTCATCGCCCGTTTCGAGCTCGAGTTGGTTTTCGATGGCGATTCGAATAAACCTCGCTACCTGCGAGGCGTCCCCGTCGCCGACGAGCTCCCGGAGCCTATCGTACAGGGTATGTGGCAGATCTACCACGAACTTCATAAACCGACTAATACCGATATGGTAATTAATGGTTTCTACATAATTAGCCTTACAAACCAATCGGTGAGAGATAATACCAATTTCTTGGCGACCTTGGAACTTCGCAAAGCGTTGGTTAATTGAGGTTTTTGTAGGTTTTCATAGGGCTTTGCGAGCAAGCGGCTGGCGCCGTGGTCGGAGGGCGATGCATGGCGGAGGCCGGAGCCTATGCGCCACCAGGGGGTGGGCTGTCACGGCGCACCCGCGCCGGTGGGTCACCTCGCCCGCCGCCGGCCCCTTGCCGGCGCCCCCCAAAGGCCCGCACCTCGGCGGCTGTGCGCAGCGGCTCCTCGCCGCGCTCGGTGCGGTCGAGAAGCATGTTCACGACCTTCGCGATGTCCTTGAGTTCGTAGCGGAAGGGCACCCACTCGTCCTCGGACCCCGGCTTCGTGGAGAAATCGGCGCCCCATTGATGCCCATTCGACCGTGCAAGCCGGCGCACATCATCAGAGAAGATGATCCAGACATAGCGACCGAACTCCGCGGTGTCCGAGAAGTATTCGGCCACGACCACATACTTGGCGTCCTCAGGCGGGATGTCGCTCTTGTTCATGTTGAGTTCGAGCCGCCCGTTGCGGTCGTGGTGGCCGCGCCCTTTGACCTGAAGTTTGACAATTGTGCGGCCGTAGCGACGGTTGACGTGGAGGTCGGTGCCCTCGAGGTCCGTCTCGGGCCGGCAGACCACGAGTTCGCCGCGGCTGAGGATGGCGAGGTACTCGATGATGCGGTTTTCGACGGAGCGGCCCACG
>JBGPNV010000074.1:0-9820 GCA_041487695.1 Thermoplasmata archaeon
CCCACCGTCGCGAGGCCACCGAAGAGCAGCCCCTCGGCGAAGCGGCGCGGTTGCGCGGTCGACCACAGGCCCGCAAGGACGGCCAGGATGCCCGCCGTCGACAACGCCACGGACAGGTTGCGCTCCTCGGGCGAGGTGCCGGCGGTAGGCAGGCCGAAGACAGCGAGCGCCTCAAGTGCCAAGCGCCCGAGGCCCAGGGCGCCGACAAGCAGCCCGCCCCAAACCAGGACGGCACCCGCTTCCTTGCGGCCTCGCGAAACGTTTCGCCCGGGATCCGGCGCGCCGGCCTCCGACTTGCCAAGCGCGAAAGCGACGTACGCCGGCAGCATCGCGACACAGCACGGCGAAAAGAACGCGACCATCCCCGCGCCAAAGGCGAAGGCCAAAACGAACAGCAGGTCGGGTGCCGTGGCCTGCGTCCCTCCAGTCCTTGCAGTGCTCCACGCCGGGGATGAAGGTTGCCGCCAACCACCCCACTGGCAAGACGCCCCCCAATCCTTGGGGGGCATCCTCAGATACTAGCGCGGCGATCCAATCGACGCATTCCCCATGCCTTCGAACTCCCCTGCCCATTCCCCCTCGAGGCTTTCCTGGATTGTGGGCGGCGCCCAAGGGTCCGGGGTGGACACCGCGGCCACAACCTTCGCCCGCGCCTGCGCGCACGCCGGCCTCGAGGTCCTCGGCAAACGCGAATTCTAGTCGAACATCAGGGGGCGCCACTCGTACTACCACGTGATGGTCTCGGCCTCCCGGGTCCTCTCCCACGGAGAGAACGCGGACATCCTCGTCGGCCTCGACGCCGAGTCGACGCTGCGCCACGCGCGTGCGGTCGTCCCCCGCGGCGCGCTTGTCTACAACCCGGCACACGCGGGAGTCGACCCCCTCGAGGTCCCGACGCTGGAGCACCGGATCGCCGTCGAGATTGCCGACTACTGCAAGGCGCACGGCGAAGAAGCCACCCTCGGCGGGCTTGTGGACGTGGAAAAAGCCCGCGGGGTCACGCCCGTCCCCCTCGCCTTCGACGACCTCCTCAATGGGATCGCCCCGAAGGTGGGCTCCGCCTACGGCTCGCAGATCTCGCGCGTGGCCAACACAGTCGCGGTCGGAGCCACACTCGCGCTCATCGGCCTTGGCCCGGCGCACTTGGACGCGAGCCTCAAGGAAGTCTTCGGCAAGCGCCCGAAGCTCCTCGAGATGAACGCCCTTGGCGCCGAGGCGGGGTTCAGGGCCGCGGCTCCCTTTGCGGCAACCTTCGCCCTCAAGCTCGCACCCCAGCGCCCGCAAGGCCCCCGCCTTTTCCTTACCGGGAACCAGGCGGTCGCGCTCGGAAAGATCGCCGGCGGGTGCCGCTTCCAGACCTATTACCCCATCACGCCCGCCTCGGACGAGAGCGAGTTCCTCGAGGCCCGCGATTCGCTCCCCCTCAAAGGCGGAGGCCGCGGCGCCCTTGTCGTCGTCCAGACGGAGGACGAGATTGCGGCCGTTACCATGGCGTCGGGGGCCGCGCTTACCGGCGCGCGGGCGGCGACCTCCACCTCGGGCCCGGGCTTCTCCCTGATGATGGAGGGGCTCGGGTGGGCCGGCATCAATGAGGTCCCCCTCGTCGTCACCCTCTACCAGCGCTCGGGGCCCTCGACCGGCATGCCGACCCGCTCGGAGCAGGGCGACCTCATGTTCGCGCTCCATGCGGGCCACGGGACCTTCCCGCGGCTCCTTGTCGCCTCCGGCGACCTGGAGGAGCTCATCCACGATGGTGCCTGGACGCTCGACCTCGCCGAGCGCTACCAGACGCCCGTCATCCACCTCGTCGACAAGGCGCTCGCGGTCTCGTCGGGAACCGTCCCCCTGCCCGACCTCGACGGCGTGACCATCGACCGCGGCGCCCTCATCCTCGACAACGACCGCGCGAGCGCGGCCTACCCCTTCCCCCGCTTCAAGCTCACGGAGTCGGGGGTCTCGCCGCGCCCCGTCTTCGGGTTGGAAGGCCACATCTTCTACGTAACGGGCGACGAGTCCGACGAGGTCGGGCACATCACGGAGGACCCGGTCGTCCGCGACGCCATGGTCGAGAAGCGCCGGCGCAAGCTCGAGACCGCCGCCCGCGAGATCCCCGAGCGGCTCAAGGCGAGCCGCTTCGGCCGCAAGGACCCCGAACTCCTCCTCGTCGGCTGGGGCTCCTCCAAGGGCGCCGTCCTCGAGGCCCTTTCAACCCTCGAGTCGCGCGGCCTGTCCGTGGGCTTCCTCCAGCTGCGGCTCCTCGAGCCTTTCCCCGTCGCCCTTGTCCGCGAGGCCGTCGGGCGCGCCTCCCTCTTCACCGTGGTCGAGGCAAACGAATCGGGCCAGCTTGCCGACCTCATCGCGATGCGGACCGGGCTCCTTGCCCCCCACCGCCTCGTCAAGACGAACGGCCGCCCGATCGTCCCGGCTGAGGTCGCCGACCACGCCCTGCGGATCTTCGAGGGCAAAGCGCTCCCCCGGGAGGTGATGACCCTTGGCAACTGAGGCCGCCCGCACCGCGAAGGACTTCAAGACCGACGTGCACATCGACTGGTGCCCCGGCTGCGGGGACTTCGCGATCGTGACCGCCCTCCAGATGGCGCTTGCGGAGCTCGCCATCCCCAACCACAAGGTCGCGGTCATCTCCGGTGTCGGCTGCTCGGCCAAGACCCCGCACTACATCAAGGCCTTCGGCGCCCACACGATCCACGGGCGGCTCCTCCCGTACGCCATCGGGGTCAAGCTTGCCAACCCCGAGCTCACCGTCATCGGCACGGCGGGCGACGGAGACGGCCTCGGCATCGGCGCGGGCCACTTCGTGAACGCCGGCCGGCGCAACGTCGACCTCACGTACCTCCTCTTCAACAACGGCGTCTACGGCCTCACGAAGGGGCAGGCCTCGCCGACCTTGAAGCTCGGGGCGAAGCCGAAGTCGCTCCCTTCCCCGAACATCAACGAGGGCGTAAACCCCATTTGGCTCGCGGTGGCAAGCGGCTACACGTGGGTGGGCCGCTCGTACTCCTTTGATGTGAAGCACCTGAAGGACATGATCGTGGCGGCCGTGCGCCACAAGGGGCTCGCCTTCCTCGACATCCTGCAGCCCTGCCCCACCTACAACGACCTAAACACGAAGGACTGGTACTCGGCGAAGGACGCGCGGGCGGGCGAAGGGGGGCAGGGCGCCGCGCGCCTCTACCGGCTCGAGGAGGCCGGCCACGACCCGGTGGTCCGCACCCCGGAAGAGCAGGGGGCGCGCATGCTCAAGGCGATCGAGCGGGGCGCCCAGTGGGGCGAGCGGATCCCCCTCGGCGTCTTCTACGACAACTCGCTCGTCCCCACCTTCGAAGAACGTATCCTCTCGAGAAATCCTTCCTACCGGACGTCGGCCCCTGCCAAGCAGGCCCTCTCGGGGGAGGGCGCGCGCACGAATGTGGCCTTCGACGAGATCCTGGCGCCCCTTCGCGTGTAGCGCAAGCGGGCAGGCTCAGAGCCGGCGGGCAAGGGCGCGCGCCGCGCTTGAGGAATCGAGTTCGCGGTTCGCGACCCTGTCCACGAGCCCACGGGCCGGCCCGTCAAGCGCGGCCCGGCCCCTCTCACGCACGCCCTCCGTGAGTTCCTGGAGAATCACATGGCGGGCCCGCGCGACTTCGCCCACCCTGTGCATCCCCGAAGCGCTCAGGTGCGCGAAGTGTGCCTCGGCCTTGTCGACGACCTCCTCCACCCCCCTCTCCTGCGTGGCCACCGCCATGAGCACGGGCGGGCGCCACCCTCCGTCGAAGGACCCCAGCGCCAGCATCGACTCGATCTCCCGCTGGATCGCATCCGCGCCCTCCTTGTCCGCCTTGTTTACGACGAAGAGGTCGCCGATCTCGAAGAGGCCGGCCTTCGCGACCTGCACCTCGTCCCCCGTCCCGGGCATCGTCACGACGACCACGGTGTGCGCGGCCCGGATGATGTCCGTCTCGAGTTGCCCCGTCCCCACGGTCTCGACGATCACCTTGTCAAAGCCCATCGCGTCGTAGACGACCGCAGCCCGGTAGGTCGCCGGCGCGATGCCTCCCATCGAGCCGCGCGAGGCCATCGAGCGGATCACGACGCCCTTGTCCAAGGAGCGGTCCAGCATCCGCACGCGGTCGCCGAGGATTGCGCCGCCGGTAAAAGGCGAGGTCGGGTCGACGGCGACAACCGCCACGCGATTGCCGCGCGCGCGGTACGCGCCGATGAGGCCGCTCACGAGAGTGCTCTTGCCCGCGCCAGGCGGCCCGGTGACCCCAAGGACGTGCGCGCGCCCGCTCTTGCGGTACAGTTCGCGGTAGGCCGAAAGGCCCCGGGCGTCGCGGTCCTCAAGGTAGGAAAGCAGCCGCGCCGCCGACCGGCGGTCGCCCCCCAGCACCTTGGCGGCCAGAGAGCTCTTCGACGCCACGGCTTCAGGAGCCCCCCGGTACGCGGCCCTCGCGGGACCTCACTTCCGCCCCACGATGCGCCGGACATCCGCGACGATCACTTCCGTCGAGGTCCCCGGCCCGTAGACACCCGCCACGCCGAGCCTCTTCAGCCTCAAGGCGTCCTCGGTCGGGATGATCCCGCCAACGAACACCGGGATGTCCGACGCGCCCGCTTTCTTCAGAAGTTCGAGCGTCCGGGGCACAAGGTGCATGTGCGCCCCCGAAAGGATCGAGAGGCCGACCGCGTCCGCGTCCTCGTCAAGCGCGGTCTGGACAACCTGCTCCGGCGTGACCTTCAGCCCCGTGTAGATGACCTCCATCCCGGCGTCGCGGAGGGCGCGGGCCACGATTTTCGCGCCGCGGTCGTGGCCGTCCAGGCCGGGCTTGGCCACGACAACGCGCGGCGGCGCGGCCTTCGCGGCGGCGCCAGGCTCCGTCCCCTTCCGTGCGCCCGCGGCGCGCCTTTTCGGTTTGGGCAACGCGACCCTCGCAGAAAGACCCCCCTGGAGGTAGAAAACCGTTTGCGGCTGCAAGCCACTTTCGAGCCGGGTTTGGCTCCACCGTTCGGGTCGGCCAGATGCCCTTCGAAACCCCTAAATAGACTGGCCAGCTAACGCAAGGCGCGCGACTTCCAAAGGGGCCGCCCGCCTCGGAGGGTGAACGAATCCGCCAAACGCTCACAACCGCGGCCTGCGCCTTCCTGCTGCTTGGAGGCGCGCTCCTCCCGCTCGCGGCGCTCCCAGCGGTTGCCACCCCAACCCCCCTCTACCGCTCGCAGCCGTGGTCCTCCCCGGCCTTCGCCAATGTCACCGGGACCGCGGGCGTGGGCGCAAACGCCTCCCTGCTCCAGGCCAGCGACGCGTCCCGCGAGGCGATCAACGGCTTCCTGAACGGCGGCAGGGGCGCTTGCATGGTCGACATCGATGGCGACGGTGACGACGACATCTACGTCTCCGGCCCCGGCCCCAACCAGCTCTTCCGCAACGATGGCAACTTCACGTTTACCGACATCACGGCCTCGGCAGGCGTCGGCGACCTGGGCTATGGCATGGGCTGCGCGTCGGCCGACCTCGACAACGACGGCGACCAGGACATGATCTCCACGCAGTGGCAGTCCCACTTCTCCCTTTGGCGCAACAATGGCAATTCGACCTTCACGAACATGACCGCCCAATCCGGGATCGATGACACCGGACCGCAGACTGGCGTGGCGATCGCCGACTTCGACAACGACGGCCGCCTCGACTTCTACCTGTCGGAGTACTCCAAGGTCCCGGATCGGATCTACCGGAACCTCGGCGGTTTCAAGTTTGAGAACCGCACAAATTCCTCGCGGATCTACGACCTCGACTACGGTTTCCAGCCTGTCGCGGCCGACTACGACAAAGACGGGCTCGTGGACGTTTATGTTTCCAACGACTACGGCCTCGACACCCTCTGGAAAAACACGGGGAATTTCACCTTCGCCGATGTGTCGAAAAGCTCGGGGGCCGATGACCCCGCCAGCGGAATGGGGGCCGCCTGGGGGGACTACGACTCCGATGGGGACCTCGACATTTTTGTCACGAACTATTACGAGGACGGGCTGTGGGCCAACGATGGAGGGACCTTCCGCAACGTAGCAAACGCCTCGGGGGTTGACGACATCTGGGTGGGCTGGGGGGTTGTGTGGTTGGACTTCGACCACGACGGCGACATGGACATCTACATCGCAAGCGGTAATGTCGAGCACGGGCGCCAGTGGGACCAGCCCAACAAATTGTTCAGGAACGATGGCGGCGGCAATTTCACCGACGTGTCGGAGGGTTCTGGCGCCGAGAGTACGGACGTGAGCCGCGGGCTTGCAATGTCCGACCTGAATGGGGACGGCTATGAGGACCTCTACGTGTTGAACGTCAACTGCCAAGCCGTGCTTTTGGCCAACCAGATTTCCAACACGAACAGTTGGCTCAAGGTCCGACTCGAGGGGACTGTCTCGAACCGCGACGGTGTCGGCGCGACGGTACGGGTCACGACGGACACGAACCGGGAGATGCAGCCTGTCTCGGCCGGGTCATCGTACCTCTCCTCGAACTCGAAGACGCTCACGTTCGGCTTGGGCGCCTCTCCTTCGGCAAAGGAGGTTATCGTGGACTGGCCGTCCGGGCTGCGGCAGGTCATCCGGGGGGTAACGGGCAATCAGACCCTGACCGTCGTCGAGCAGGACAGCGAGGCGCCTGTCGCTCGGGCGCCGGACATGACCGTGAAGCAGGGGGAGCGCATCGCGCTGAACGCCAGCGCGTCGACGGACAACGTCAGGGTTGCGGCCTATCGCTGGTCGCTTGTTGGCAACAGCACGAGCGTGAACGCGTCGGGGGCGCTTTCTTGGGTCACGCTCTATGCGCCTGGGACGTACGCGGGCGCGCTTGCGGTGACCGACGCCTTCGGGCTCGTAGGGCTTTCGAACTTCACCGTCACAGTCCTGCCGTTCGTGAACGTCACGCTCGACGCCGGGGCCGACCTGGCGGTGCCGGAGGGGACGGTGGTTGCCTTCAGGGCGGTGGCTGTAAGTTCGTCGACGCCCGATTGCGACGCGGACTGCGTGTTTGCGTGGAACCTCGACGACGGTGCGGGGCCCGTTTCCCTGCAGGGAGCCGCGCCGACGCACCGGTTCGATGACCCGGGGACGTACCCGGTGGCGGTCTCCGTGTTCGATCCGGAGAACGCGACGGCGAATGACCTGGTGGTCGTGCGGGTGCTCGATGCACTCGCGCCGCAGATCGCCGCGGATGTCCCGGCCGTGGTCGATGAGGACGTGCCGGTGTGGCTCGACGCGGGGAACACGACCGACAATGACCCGGGCTTCGGCGCCACGGGGACCTTCGAGTGGAGCCTTGAGGCGCCTTCGGGGCGCGTGCTCTGGTCGGGCGCGCGCGTCCTTGCGGTTTTTTCCGACCCGGGCAATTTCACGCTCACGCTTACGGTGCATGACCGCGTGGGCAACGCCGCGGTTGGGGTGTTTGCGCTCGAAGTACGCGACAAGACGCCCCCGACGGCGAACGCGGGGCTCGACCGGACGGTCCTTCCGGGGGAAGAGCTCATCCTTTCCGCCTCGGGCTCGACGGACAACGACCCGCGGTTCCTCACGTTGGGTACCTTTGCCTGGCGCGTCGAGCGGTGGGGCGGGTCGGACAACTACACGGGTGCCCAGCGCGTGATCGCCTTCTCGACCCCCGGGCTCTTCCGCGTCGAGCTTGACGCATGGGACCCCTCGGGCAACCGCGCCCCTTCGCCGGATGTCATGTATGTCCGCGTCCTCGATGAGGAAAGGCCAGTCGCGGGCGCTGGTGGGGACCGCGAGGTCCCCGTGGGGGAGGCGTTCGTCCTCGACGGTTCAAGTTCGAGCGACAACGACCCGTCGCTGCTGGAGACCGGGCTCTTCCGCTGGGAATTCCAAGATGGGGCGGAGCGCAAGGCGCTTGACGGCCTCGAGGTCGAGTACGCCTTTGCCCGTCCGGGGACCTATATCGTGCGCCTCACGGTGACGGACCAGACCGGAAACAGTGGTGCGGTCGTGTTCAGCGTGAAGGCCGTCGACGCGACGGCGCCGATCCTCGTGTACGCGGCGCCACCCACGGGGCTCGCCGCTGGCGACACGCTGGCGCTCAACGCCTCAGGGACGACCGACAATGTGGGGGTCGCCGCGGTCGTGTGGGCCGTTGAGGGCCCCTCGTCCTTCGAGGCGTCCGCGTCCGGCTTCCTGCAGGCGGTCGCCTTGCCTTTCGAGGGGGTCTACCGCGTCACGATTACGGCGACCGACGCTTCGGGTAACGCGGCCACGGCCACGTTCATTGTGACCGTGGCGGCGCGGACGCCGGGCCCGACGGGGCCTGGGCCGGGGCCGTCGCAAGGCCCACCACCGCGGAACGGAAATGGCACGGAGATGGGCGCGAGTTTCCCGCCGCCGTCGACGGGCGCCTCAACGGGGGCGCTCGTCGCGGGCGTGGCCGGCGCGGTCGCGCTTGCGGCTGTGGCGGCGCTCTTTTGGTGGCGCACCCGTGCGCGGACGCCCTAAAGCGCGCCCCGTTGGCGCGCGCGGGAGCGCGGCCCCAAGCCAAACCCCTAAATACGCCGGCCCCGTCGAAACGGACGCTGGCCAGCCAGCCTGGAGAAAGGGAATGGGAACGGCCCGAATCGGGCGCAAGGGAGCCGCTTGGA
Source organism: Thermoplasmata archaeon (assembly GCA_041487695.1). Taxonomy (GTDB): domain Archaea; phylum Thermoplasmatota; class DTKX01; order DTKX01; family DATEUP01; genus DATEUP01. The sequence goes on from JBGPNV010000074.1 coordinate 8,640, forward strand.
CGGCGGCCGCGCTGGTCGTACTCTCGGCGCTGCCGGTAGCCTCGCCGACGCTGGGTGCGAAGGCCGATGGGCCCCTTGCGCTGCGCACGACGGCCGCAAGCGTCCTCTTCGAAAATACCTCGGCGTTCTCGGGGCTCTCGGGAAACGCATCGATCCTCAACCAGTCGATCGCGGATTTCGAGCTCAACCAGGGCTTCCTAAACGGCGGCCGCGGAGCCTGCTGGCTGGACTTCGACGGCGATGGGGACGACGACCTTTTTGTGGCAGGCCCCAACCAAAGCCAATTCTTCGAGAACCTCGGCGGGTGGAGGTTTGTCGACATCTCGAATGCCTCGGGCCTCGACCTCAAGGGCTATGGGATGGGGTGCGCCGCCGCGGACCTCGACGGCGACGGCGACCAGGACCTTTGGGTGACCTTCTACGACTCCTATCAGGCCATCATGCGCAACAACGGGGACGGCACCTTCACGAACGTTTCCGCCGGCTCGCTTGCAACGGAAAAGGGCGCCCACACGGGGGTCTCGTTCGGGGACTTCGACAAGGACGGCCTGCTTGACGCGTACGTGGCCAACTACAACCGCCAGCCGGACCGGCTCTACCGCAACCTCGGGAACCTTACGTTTGAGGAGCGCAGCGCGGCCTCGGGGCTCTTCGACGTGGACTGGGGCTTTGGGTCGCTCATCTTCGACTACGACCTCGATGGGGACGTGGACATCTACACGATCAATGACTTCGGCTTCGACCGCCTCTGGCGCAATGACGGCAACTGGACCTTCACGGACGTGTCGGCACAGACCGGGGGAAACGACCCGGGCGGCGGGATGGGCGGGGACGTCTCGGACCTCGACCTCGACGGCGACTTGGACTTCTTTATCTCGAATTATGCCGAGGACGGGCTCTGGCTGAGGAACGGCTCGGTGTTTGAGAACCACGCGGCGGCGGCGGGCGTGGACAACCGCTCGACGGGGTGGGCGGCGCTCTTCTTCGACTACGACAACGATGGGTGGGAGGACTTGTTCATCGCAAACGGCGTGGTGGACCGGCCGTCGGAGCACCACCAGTCCAATGTGCTCTACCACAACCTGGGCAACGGCACGTTTGAGGATGTGTCGGCAGGCTCGGGGGCCGATAGCAAGGAGATCGGGCGGGGGGGCGCGCTTTCGGATGTCGACGGCGACGGG
>JBGPNV010000075.1:0-9749 GCA_041487695.1 Thermoplasmata archaeon
CTGCGCTCGGCGTGGCCTTTGGCCCGCGTCCGGATCGCATGAGCGCGACCGCGCCCACGGCGAGGCCGCCCACGCCAAGGGCCATTGCAAGAATCGTCATCGTGTTGTCCGCGGGCGTCCCGGGCGCCTGCGACGTGGTCTTGCTGGCCTCGAGTGTCGAGATCCGCGTGGTGGCCGCCGCCAGTGCGGTGGTGGAGTTGGCCACGGCCGACTGAAGGACCACCACGGTTGCCTGCGCCGCCGTCAGGTTCGCGCGGGCCCCATTCAGTTCCGATTCTGTCGCACTCCCGTTCGCCTCAAGCGCCGCCACCCGCGCCGCGGCCGCCGTTAGGTTGGCTTGCGATTGATCTAGCATCGATTGCACCTGCCCCAGCTGCGATTGAGCGCTCGCGAGCGCGGTTTGCGCCGCCGCCAGGTCCGCCTGAGCGGCTTGGAGGGCCTGTTCCATGGCGGGCACCGGGTCAACGAACGTGACATTCGAGGTGTCGCTCGCCCGGTTTCCAGCGCGGTCCCAAGCCGTTGCGGTTATCACGTTTCCGCCAGGCGACAGCGCAAGCACCAAAGTGAACGAACCGTCCGGAGCGACCGAAACGGCGGCTCCGTTCACGGACACGGTGGCCCCCGGCTCGGTATTGCCTGCGACCCAAATTGTAGAACCGTTGGTGGACGATCCATCGACCCGGAAGGCGAGGGCGATGGCGGGCGGGGTGTCCTCGACTAACCGGCTCGCTTTGATGCCGGACCCAACGCCGGCTTGCTGGTACCACACCGCGACCGCGTTCCCGCTCGCGTCGACCGCCACCTGCGGCGTCACCGCGTTACCCGCGTTGTCCGTCTCAATCAACTGAGCCGTCCCCCAGCCTGTCCCCGCCACGTACCGGTCCGACCAGATGCTGTACCTCATCCCGTCAAACTGTCCCACACGGCGACTGCGTTCCCGCTCCCGTCCACCGCCACCTGCGGCCCTTCCGCGTCGCCCGCGTTGTCCGTCTCAATCAGCTGAGCGGCCCCCCACCCGGTCCCCGCCCCGTACCGGTTCGACCAGATGTTGTACCGCGACCCATCGTACTGACGCCATACCGCGATCGCGTTCCCATTCGCGTCCACGGCCACCTTGGGCTCGTAGGCATCGCCGGTGTTGTCCGTTTCGACGAGTGCGGCCGTGCCCCACCCCGTCCCCGCGACATAGCGGTTCGACCAGATGTTGTACCGGAGGCTGTCGGACTGGTACCAGACGGCGACCGCGTTGCCGGTCCCGTCGAGGGCAACGTGCGGGTCAAAGGCGGGGTCGGCACCATTCTCGAGGAGCGCGGCCGTGCCCCAACCGGTCCCTGCCACGTAGCGGTTCGCCCAGGTGTTGTCGACGCCCCCGTCGAATTGCAGCCAGACCGCAACCGCGTTCCCGCTCCCGTCGACCGCCACCTTCGGGGCGACCGCCGCACCCACATTGTCCGTCTCGATGAGCCCCGCCTCACCCCAACCGGTCGCCAAGGCAGCTGGAGCCATGAGGACGAGAATCGCGAAGGTGCCGAGAAGGAGGACCGCGACGCCCAACCGAACGGTGCCGCGAATGCTCCCAACTTTCGCAAAGCCTCTACGACCGCCATGATCCCCTTCGCTTGACATTCCCATTGGCCCTGGTCTTCAGACGCTTGGGAACCCGGACAAGGCTTTGGCAGGCGCAGGCGTCGGGGCGAGCGCAGTGTGTGGCGCTCGGCAAGCCCGGTTCGGCCACGTTCGAGGTCCGAAGGAGGCAACGCGTGCAGGCCGCGGAAGGGGTCGAAGGGCCGCCCCTTCGGGGCGGCGGGCCACGCGGGGCGAACGGCGAGCGCAGGACGCGTCTCGCCCGGGTGGCCCAAATACTGCGCGGTGCGATCCGGGTTCGGGAAACGATGGGGTGGCCCAAGGGCACGACTTCGTGGAACGTGAACGAGGTCTTCGAGCGCGACCTGCGCGCGCGCACCGATAGCGATGGCCTCGCGTTCCTCTTCCGCCTCCTTGCGCGCCATGCGTGGTTCGTCGACCCTGTCATCAGCCGGGCGGTCGGGGCGGTGTTCCCCCGGACCGCACGCGGCCGGTTGGGCTCGTACCGGACGGGCGAGGTCCGAGGCGGAATCAGCTACTGGGAAAACCAGCCGCCCAAGTACGCGTTCTTCGCCGCGATCGGCTCGACCGAGCGGGACTTCCTAAACTTCAACATCTGCCACCTTTGGCCGGGGTCGACCGGCGACCCGCGCCACTTCACGCGGCTTGCAAACCTCGTGCTCGTACCACGTACTCTGTGGCGGTTCACGGATTGGGAACCTGTTGAGGCCCTCCTCCAGCGCCGTTCGTTTGAGCTCAGCGGCTATCAGGGGCCTGGCAAGCGACCGCGCCCGGAGCCGGCTGCGTACCCCGGGGAATGGGCCGAGCCCTTGGGTCCCGAGGACCCGGATGTCGTGATCGCACGCCTTCGACACCTGCGGTCGGCCAATCCCCTGTTCAAGAAGCTCCCCGGGGGAGCGACGCCCCGCCTTCGCTTGCCCCCGCCGCGCCCGCGGGATGGCCGCTGGGCGTCGGAGGATGCCCGGCCGGGATTCGAGCCACCCGTCGTGGGCGTCAAGCGCGCGGGCGCGCGCGACCTCGATGCCGAGGCCTGGGCCGTTTGGCGGTCGCAGCGGGGGACGACGGCCGCGTTTCAGGCGTGGGTCGTCCGGCACGCCTACTTCGCCGACCGCCGGGTCGCGGCGGCCGTCGAGAACCCGTTCCCCCAGTGCCGCCGAATGCGGGTGGGCGCCGGCGAGCGCCAAGGTCAGGTCGTGGACGGTCTTACGCTCACCTCGAACACCCCGGCCGCCGACAGTCTCCTTGTCGCAATCCAGAAGCCGATCCGCACGAGCCTTGGGGGCAATGTGAACCACGCGTGGCGCGACGCGCCGCAGCTGCCGGCGCATTTCTGCAACATCCGGGGGCTCGTGCTCGTCCCGGCCGCCCTCGCTTCTCTCGTGGACGCCGAGCCGATTCGAGCCCTCTTGAAGAGGCAGCTCTTCGAGCGGACGGGATACACGGGGCCGCAGGGTCGCGTGCCGCCGAAGCCCGCACCATTCCCCCGCGAATGGCCCGAAACGATCGTGCTTACCGTCAGGCAGGAGGACCGGGCCATCCGCATGCTTGAGCGCTATCGGCGCGAGAGGCCCGGTTACTACCGCCGTGCGCGGGCGCGCCGCGGGTAAGGAGGGGCCGTGTACGGCAAGGTTCCGCGCGGCGAACGGGGAACCCAGAATTCATTATGGGATCATTGCCTCCCAGGCCGCAGGCGAACGTTTGGCGTCTGTCCGTTGGCCATTGGCTGGAGTTCTTTCCCTTGCGGTGACGGCCGCGGCACTCGCTGCGGTCGCAGGGCCCGCGGCCGCATCGGGGGGCGGTGGCGGGTGCACGTACTCGGACGCCGGCAACGTGCAGATTTCGTTGTGGGATGTCGACCTTGACGGGTTGCACGATAGCGTGACGCTGTGGGTGACCTACGGACCCAGCTTTACGTATGAATTCTACACGAACACGACGCTTTTCTACCCTTCCATGGCGCAGGCGAACTACACGTCCGACCACGGGTACACGGACAGCATGGTTGACACCTCCTCGGGGGCCACCTTTTACCTCAACGGTACGGAGCCCAACGGAACCTACACGGCCGACGTGATGGAGGACTTCCCCGGCCTCAGCTGCGCGCACTTCGAGTACACGTTTGACCTCAACCCTCTAGGGCTCTACCGACCGTCGCTCTCGGCCGCCGTGACGAACCAAACGATCGACCAGAACGCCTCGGCGACCTATGTCGTGGACGTGGCGAACCTGGGAAACAACCCCGATCGGATCAACCTCAGTTACGTCTCGTCGGAGGGCTGGGCGGTCGTGCTCGATAACGAGAGCTTCTACCTCGACCCGGGCGAAGGCACCACGGTCAACGTGACGGTGATGGCCGCCTTCAGGGCGCCGCCGCTCACCGTCGATTGGACGACCCTCACGGCGCAGTCGGGGCGGAACGGGCTGGTAGCGGACACCTTGGCGTTGTCGACCCATGTCAAGCCTCAAGTCTTCGGCGTCGCGCTCACCGCCGACAATGCGACGCTATCCGGCCTCGTCGGGACGTACCTGAACTTCGGCCTCCACGCCACGAACACGGGGAACAACCGGGACACCTTCACCTTCGTGCTGCCCGCGGCGCCCTCGAACTGGGAAGCGACGCCGACGGTGCCATCCCTGACACTGGACGCCGGGCAGTCCTGGGCCTTCCAGGTGATCGCGCGCCTCCCGTCGTCGTACACCTTGACACCGTGGTGGAACTTCTCGCTGACCCTCGTCGCCGGGGACGGCCTCACGAATGCCTCGGCCGCCCTGCACGCGCGGCTGCTGCTCCCGGACTTCGTCGTGGGCCCCTCGGGGATCTCCCTCAACGCGACGGCGCCGAACCCCGGGCAGGCGGTGCGGGTCCTCGTGACCGTGCTGAACGTAGGCGCCCCCATCGCCGTGACCTTCGCGGTGTCGCTCCAGGACGGGGCGGGCAACCACACAGCGATTGTTGACATGACGCTCGCGGGGTCGACCATCGCCGCGTTCGATTGGACGGCCACGGATGGACTCACGGGCTTCGTGGCGGTGGCGGACTCGACGAATTCGGTGCCCGAGGAAAACGAGACCAACAACGGTGCGACGCTCTCGGTGCGGGCAAACATGGCGCCCGCCGCGGCGCTTGCCAACCCGACCGCGACGGGCCACCCGAACGAATCGATCGCAATCTCGGCCTTGCCCTCGACCGACGGCGACGGGACGGTCGCGGCCTACTTCTTCGCCTTTGGCGACGGGACCGATTCGGGGTGGGTGTCGACCTCGACCGTGACGCACATGTACACCAACGTAGGGAACTTCACGGTCTCCGTCCGAGTCCGCGACGACAGGGGCGCTGAGAGCGCGCCTGTGGCGGAAACCGTGAGCATCGCACCTGCGAGCAACGGCGGCGGAGGCGGGGGGGGCGGTGGAGGCGGCGCTGGCGGCGGCGCGGGCGGCAGCCCGCCGGACATGACGATGATCCTCGTTATCGCGGCCGTCGCGCTCGGCGCGGTCGGCGCCCTCCTCGTGCTGCGAAAGCGTGCGCCCAAGCCCCCGCAAGGGGACGGCCCCGCGCAACCCCCGGCGAGCCCGTGACGCCCAAGCCGTCATCTTGGGCCGCCAGCGGCGCGCCGAACGCCTAGGGCTCCGCCGGCCGTTCCTTAAGGTATGTAGGCCGCGAAGGCGCGCCAGGCGGGGAGCCAGAGCCGCGCAAGAAGGTGAGCGACTCGCGGCCTTCCGCACAGCCACGAGCCCTTCTGCCTCGAAGGTTTTGCAAACTTTGCAAAAGCCAAGGTTTACATTGATCGCCCCGGGTGCACGGGCAGCCAGGCAACGAAGGTTACCGGAGGGGGACCCAACCTTGAGCCCACCGACGAACCGCGAACCGAGAGACACCGTGGCCCTCGTCACGGGAGCCAATTCCGGGATTGGGAAGGCCATCGCGACGGGCCTTGCCAAGCGGGGCGGCCACGTGACGCTTGTCGTGCGGGATCTGGAGAAGGGCCGCCGCACGGTGGCCGAAATCCAGGCGGCGGCGCCCGGCGCGCAGCTCGAACTGCTCGAGATCGACCTTGCGCGCCAGCGCTCGATCCGCGAGGGCGCGAAGGCTTTCCTTGCCAAGAACCCTAGCCTCCACATCCTCGTCAACTGCGCCGGCGTCTTCCAACCGGAGAAGGTAATTACGGAGGACGGGCTCGAGTCAACCTTCGCGACGAACTATGTCGCCTACTTCCTCCTAACCGACATCTTGATGCCCGCGCTGAAGGAGGGCGTGCCCTCGCGCATCGTCAACCTGGCTTCGAAGTATGGTGGTACGAAGATTGACCCCACGGACATCAACTTCGAGAAGCGCAAGTACACCTTCTTCCGAGCCGTCGCGCCGACGATGGTCGCGCGGGTCCTCTTCACGCAAGAGCTTTCCGAGAGGCTGGGGGGCAGCGGGGTCGTCGTGAATGCCGTGCACCCGGGCCTCGTCGCACACACGCAGCTGCTTCAGCGGACGGGCGGGTTCTTCCGTTGGATGACGAACACGTTTGGCAAGACGCCCGAGGTGGGTGCCGACACGCCGCTCTGGCTCGCTACCTCGCCGCAGGCGGCCGCGGTAACGGGCAAGCTTTGGGCGAAGCGTCGGCCGATCAAGACGCCCGGGCAGGGGTCTGACCCGGCTTTCCGAAAGGCCTTCTGGGCGCAGACCGAGAAGCTCCTCGCGCCCCGTTAGTCCTGCGGCGAGGGGTGGCGCCGCCTGAGGCAGCCGCCCCCGGCCTCGGCTCGCGTCGCCCGTGTAGCCTTCAACCACTGCACGCCTTGAGTCTCAAAGATGACTTTCCGGACGACCACCTTGTCGAGGCCGCCGGCGCGCCGAGTCACAGCCAAAAGATCCCCAACGCGCGCGGGCAAGCCCCGGTTTTCGACCGCCCAATCCCCCGAGCGCAGTTTCTTCCAGCTTGCGTTAGCCATCCTTCGCATCCCCAACCCCCTTTCGGGAACCGCCCTATTAAAGCGCGAGGGGGGTGGAGCGAAAGGCCCTGGCGCCACTCGCGCCCCCGAGGGGTACGCGCCTTCGCCGCGCCTGGCTTGCGGTGGCGAGGAGCGCGCCGCAGCCTCAGCGCCGCCGCCGGCGCGCAACCTCGGCGGCGAGCGCCGGAGGCACCTCGCGGCAGTTGCATGCGTCCGCGTGCGCCGCGTGCCATTCGAGCCGCTCTTCAGTCGTGGGGTCCGCGGGCATTCGGTGAGCTTTGTGCCAACGGGCATTGACTTTTGACGTTTCGTTCAGTCCTCGAACCGCGCAGGACTTGCCGGGCAAAAAAACGCGCCCCTCTCGGCCCGGGGCTCGCGCCCGGCGGGGGGCCTTACGGCGCAGCCCGCCCCATCGCCTCAGGCATTATCAGCCAGGCACGCCTTGGAGACTGGAGAGGAACCGGCGCCGGCCCCTTTGGGGGTCCTGCGCGCAGTCGAGAGGTTCCGTCAATCGAGGTGAAACCGAATGGAGCAAACAGAAAAAGCGAGAACGGTTACGAGAATGCAAGGGAAGCGCTGGCTTGCGGCCGTGCTGGTCGGGCTGGTCGTGCTCGGCTCGGCAGCGGTCGCGGGGTCGGCGGTCGGCAAAAAGGACTCGTCCCCCTTCGAGGTGGGTGTCGCCCTCCCGAAGCACAGTGACCTCCAGTACCGAATCGACATCACGCTGCGCAATGGCACCCACACGGGTTGGATCGCGGTCGACTCCTTCTCCTGGGGCGTAGCCGTGCCGACAGCGGGCGTGGGCGGGGGCGGCGCAACGGGAAAGGCGAAATTCGAGGAGCTCAAAATCACGAAGCGGCTCGACAAGTTCTCGCCGATGATCGCCGAGCACGTCGCCCTTGGAGTCCACGAAAATGCGGTCGTCCTCGAGGGCTTTGCGAGGGCCAGCAACGGCACGAACGTGGTCTACCTGAACATCACGCTGACGAACGTGTTCATCTCGGGCTACTCGGTGGCCGGAGAGGGCGGCGGGAACGAAATGCCCAAGGAATCGATCACCTTCGACTACGGCAAGATCGACTTCTCCTACGTGGGCCCCGACCCCAAGGATTCGAGCACCTTCGAATACGACCTTTCAGCAGGCGAGAGTGCCTGATCCGGCGACCACGGGCAGCGAGGTGCGCAGCGTTCCTTCCCCCCGGGGGCCGCGGGCTCCCGGGGGCTTTCCCCTCTTTGCCCACCCGGTTAGGGTGAGCCCGGTCGGGGCTTGCCGACTTTTACGAAGGTCCCGTCCTGGTACTCCTCGACGGCCGTCTCAATCTCCGCACGGGTGTTCATGACGATGGGCCCCCACCACGCGACGGGCTCGCGGAGGGGCTTGCCGCTCACGAGCAGCAGGCGGGCGGCCTCGCCGCCCGTCGAGAGGCGTACGCGCTCGCCGTCCTTGAGGATCACAAGGTGCCCGGCCGAGACCCGGTCGCTGCCCTCCTCGTCATAGGCGCCCGACCCTTCTATCATGTACGAGAGCACGGTGTGCCCCCGCTTCACGGGCATGTCGAAGCGCGTGTGGGGCGCAAGCGAGATGTCGAGGTAGTCCGGGTCGACGGCGATGTCCTTGGCAGGACCCCGCGCGCCTGCGAACTCGCCTGCGATGACCTTCGCGCGCACGCCGGGGGCGGGCTCGACCTGCGGGATCTGCGAAGCCTTGACCTCCTGGTAGCCGGGGTCGGACATCTTCCGCTTGGCCGGCAGGTTCACCCAGAGCTGGAACCCGCCCATCCTGCGCTGGTCGGACTTCGGCATCTCCTGGTGGATGATGCCGCTGCCTGCGCTCATCCACTGGACATCGCCCGGGCCGATCACGCCCTGGTTCCCGATGCTGTCGCCGTGCTCGACCTTGCCGTCGAGCATGTAGGTGACGGTCTCGATGCCTCGGTGGGGGTGCCACGGGAACCCCGCGACGAAGTCGACGGGGTTCTCCGAGCGGAAGTCGTCGAGCAGGAGGAAGGGGTCGAGCTTCGGCGAGGCTTGCCCGAATGCGCGCTTGAGGTGGACGCCGGCGCCCTCGATCGTGGGGCGGGCGGCGATCACTTCGGCGACTTCGCGAAGCTTCGGCGGCGGGGGGGATTCCGGCAACGGGCTTTCACCTTGGGGACCGCCTGCAGGCCGTGCAACGCGGGAAGGCGAAGAGCCGCCCCTGCGAGTATGAGCCTTGTGTCAAACGGATGGGGGAAGTGCGGGGGGGCTCGCGCGGGAGGGAAGGTGCGCCGGCGGGCACGCCGGGGCGGGCGCGCGGTCGTCCACGCAAGGCCGAAGGCCTGCGGATCTTGCGGGAGGCTGTGAGGCGCCCTGCGGCGCCCTTCACGAGCGACGCGGCCGCACGCGCAGAAGCGCGACAAGCCCGAGCGCGGCGACAACACCGAACAGCTCGAAGCCGGGCGACTTGGGCGGCGGCGCGGCCGTGGGTCCGACCTGGACCTTCCCGACCATCCCCGTGTCGAAATTCGTGGAGTGGGTCTGGCAGCGGAACTTGAACGTCCCATTTTCGTTGAACTGGTGCGACCAGTTGCCGCCCGCCGCAAGGCTCCCCGCGGCACCAGTGCCGAAGCCCGCTTCAAAGGTCACGTCGTGCGCGAACGAGTCGTCGTTCACGAACACGACCGTGTCACTCGCGGCAATGCTGACGGTGGTCGTTTGGAACAGCGCGCCGCTGATGTGGACGGTGACGGCTGCGGCCTGGGCTCCGGGCAAGGCGATCAAGGCAAAGGCGGCTGCGCCAAGGAGGACGGCGGTTGGCATTCTTCGCATCATGGCTTGGGCTCACCGGGGCACCCCTTGATAAACGGTGCCCCAAACCGGTCTCCAAGGAGGAAACCCGGTCGCGAAAACGCGAAGGAGCCTACCGGCGCCTCGAGGGCGGGCGGCCCTGGGCGTTGCGCGAGGCCCCTCGCTTGCGCTCGCTTCGCACGGGCTCGACCTCCGGGCGGCGCGCCCGGACGAAGAGAATTCCGAAGCCGCCTGCGGCGCCCGCGGCCGCAAGGACGAGCGGCAGGCCCCACGCTTCCAGGAAGGTCGGGTTGTTCGAGGAGGGGGCCGCGCACACGGTCGGGTCGAGGGGGGCGGCGTCGAGCCAAACCATGCAGCCGTCGCCGTCCTCGTCAAGGACGTAGAGCCTTACGGTGCCATCCGCGTTGCCCGCCGCAATC